>NZ_JAHRFA010000001.1:166770-192303 GCF_020883045.1 Microcoleus sp. CAWBG58
TTCGGACTTTAGTTTTATTCTAAACGCTCGGAGGACTAAAGTCCTTACTACAAACCTGCGCTTTTGCCGCTGGTGGATAAGGTGTTCGATCGTTCGGACTTTAGTTTTATTCTAAACATCGGAGGACTAAAGTCCTTACTACAAACCTGCGCTTTTGCCGCTGGTGGATAAAGTGTTCGATCGTTCGGACTTTAGTTTTATTCTAAACATCGGAGGACTAAAGTCCTTACTACAAACCTGTTGGTAGTGAGGACTTTAGTCCTATTCTAAACGCTCGGAGGACTAAAGTCCGAACGATCGAACCTGTTGCGGCTGGCTTTATAAGAATTGTGCTGTCACATCGGAATTGACTAATGTATTCGCGCACAAAATACCCGATGCTGCGACGGCGGGAACCCCGATTCCCGGCATGGTGCTGTCTCCCACTCGATATAAGCCTTTGACTGGTGTTTGCGGCCCCGGAAATGTGCCTTTTCCAGCGGCGATTGCAGGCCCGTAGGTTCCTTGATAGCGGTGCAAAAATCGGGCGTGGGTTAGCGGTGTGCCGATCGACTCCAGGACTATTCGCGATCGCAAATCCGGTATAATTTTTTCTAAAGCTTTGAACAGAGATTGCGATCGCTCTTGCTTCCGTTTCTGATAACCGCCGCCATACTCCCAACCTGCGTAAGGTTCCAATGTATAGGCGTGAATCGCGTGATGTCCGGGCGGTGCAAGAGTTGCATCCCACACAGTTGGAATCGAAATCATGCAGGTATTTCCGGGTACTGTAATGTCAACCTTGCTGTCATGAACGACGACGTGGTGGCCGGTCAAGCCTTCAAGTCCTTCGGCTTTAATGCCTAAATGCAGGTGCATAAAACTGTCTACTGCGGGCATCGATAAGGCGGTTTTTCGGTAACTTTCCGGCAAATCTTCGGGGCGCAGTAATTTTGTGTAAGTATCCCAAACTGTGGCATTTGAAATCACAATTGGGGCGCGGATTGTTTCGCCATTTTGCAAGCGAACTCCCGTAGTTTTGCCAGATTCAACTAATATTTGTTCCACGGGTGTTCCCAATCGCAACTTTCCACCCCAGCGCTGCAAGCCTCGAACTAAGGCATCGACGATCGCACCGCTGCCACCTACAGGATACTCGATCGCCGATCGCGATCGTTCCCCAATCATAAAAGCGATTTCTGGTGCCACGGTTCCATGAGCTTTCAAGCCCGATAGCAAGAAGCACTCCAAATCGATCAAACGCCTCACCCAAGGATCCTGCACATCCCTATCCATTAATGTACCAGCCGAACTGGCGATCGCACCTAATGACGGCAAAAGCTTCAGCAAAGCAGGCGAGTAGCGAGACAGCAACACAGGTATCAACTGCCAGTCGGATCTCAGTGCTAAAGCCGGAATTCCACGCAAACCTTCATACAAAACTAATAAATTTTGTTGAAATTGCTGTAATTCTATAGCACCTTGCGGTGCGAATTTAGCTACAGCATCTAAGTAATTTCTCGCATCAGCATAAACTGGCAAACTTCCCTCAGGAAAATGGTAATGCCCCAGGGGATCGTAAGCAATAGCTGCGATCGATTCCTCCAAAATATTCAAGACTTGCCGCAAAGGATTCAGCGACTGGGCGTCACTCAAACCGCAATAAAAAGAAGGCCCCGAATCAAAGTGAAATCCCCGGCGCGAAAAGCTGTGAGCAGCCCCCCCCGCTATGGTGTGGCTCTCGCAGACGAGTACCCCTTTGCCGTAGCGAGCCAGCATCGCACCCGCCACCAAGCCGCCAATACCGCTGCCAATTACGATCGCATCAAAGTCTTGCATTTATCAAATGTGGTATGATTTTATTATTTATGGCTGACTCTTGACTCGCCCAAAAACGGGTACTGTGCCACGTACTTAAGTCGTGGACATACTAAGATTTTACACTCCTGCTCGAGTTCCTTTGATTCAATGCGAGAGTAAATCTAAAATCTAAAATCTAAAATCTAAAATCTAAAATCGACTAATAGGGTATTTTTTGGGGGGAGGAAAACTATGCAGTCTTTATCTATTTTAGATGAAGTTGTTCGCGAATTGGAACAAGATCTCAATCTTTCGCGCATTAAAAAAATTATCTATTTTGCTTGTAAAGAAAGTTGGGAAAACGATCCAGCAAAACTCGCCAGCGAAGATGTAGGAAAGTTGATCGAAGAGATCTGTGCTAAATACAGCAGGTTAGAAGATATTGAAACAGTTTTAAACAATATCGTTGCCAAGGTTAACAAAAAAACCGAGTACGCCTTAGTGGCAGATAAAATCGTCTGCCAACTGAGCAGGCTTTACGAGTACCAAGATTTTACCAAATTAGAAACAAATATATCTAATTTTGGTGGTAGCGAAGCACCTGCATTTGATGACCACTTCAATTCGCAACTGCCCGCAGGGGAGTCGCCAGAAAGAGACGCCGGAAACTTGTTTGATGTCCGACAAAAGATTGTACAGCAAACCAATCCGCTGAGGGCAAAAATTCTCATTTTTTCTACTCTTTATCACGATTTCACTTTTAGCGAGCGCGATTGGCTGCTGCTTAAAACCCAAGAACTTGACAAGCTGCTGCGACAACTATTTAATGTTTGTGGCAGCCTAGCCGAACTCGAATCTAATTTGTACGGAACTGCGGGCAAACTCGACAACACCGACGAATGCGACCAAGCAGCTAGCGTGATTATCAAAGCAATGAATCCTTGTTACGCAAAATTGCAACAGGAAGAACGCGATATAGCCGAAGATTCGGTTAGCGAAGATTCGTCTACCGAAGACTACGATCAAACGCATTTAAACAACAGTTTTTATGAAGATATTGTCCCGGTTGACAGGCGCAACGAATATTTTGAACCGGGGGATATTACTCAGATCATTCAAGCTGCTCCGGCTCACTATCATTATGACCCCCAGAAGAGTTACTTAGTGCCTGCTCCAGTAGAAAGCATACAGTTTAAAGACTCAAAAATCAGCAGCAATAATGCCACTGCTGATGTCAGACAGGAATTGGTAGAAACAGTCGAAGTTGCAGAAATGCCGACAATTGTCGAAAGTGTAGAACCAGCCGCTCCTGTCACTATCAATATTACCGATTCCATCAAACGCAAGTTGGGATTGGAAGAGGAAATGAAAGGCTTAGTCAGTCAAAGTGCTAACTCCGCAACGGCCCAAGTAGAACAAATATTCAGCGAGTTAGAAGCTGCTATGAACGGAAAATTTTCTACAGAAAGTGCCGAGGAGCGTTTGTATTGGAAATATAAAAGTCTCAGAAATTATGTAGCAAAAGTTCAGGGATTTACTGACAAATTAATGGAAATGCTGAGCGAAGTTGAGTCAAAAGAAAGCGGGGTTTCTCCTGCTGAAATCCAGGAGAATATTGCCGAAAATAGTTCAGCAACAGAGTCACAAAACTCTAGCCACAAACCAAATCAGTATCAGCTTGTGGAAATGGCAAAACAAGGCAAACCAAAGGCGATCGCCATTTTGATCAATCAATTGCTACAACCTAGGGGAATTACTGCCACAGCGGGATTTAAAGAGGGTTGGCTCCACGTCATTCTGGAGTCTGCCGAAGTCCCAAGCCAACAGGATACAGCTACATACATTTACAAAAAACTGGGTACTTTAAAATCACAGTCTCTGACTCATGTGAAAATTCACGGGCGACAATTCGGCAACAAAACAGTCGCTTGGACTCAAGATTTTGTGAATAAAACTAATTAAATGCCAAGATTAAAATTTGGGTTTCCAAAAACTTTCATCCCTTTCTAAGAGACCATAACTGCCATCAATCTATAAATATAGCGCTTCTCAAAAAAGTGAGATATGCCCTATGCCCTATGCCCTATGCCCTATGCCCTATGCCCTATGCCCTATGCCCATTAGTACCTCATCTTTCTGAGAAAGGCTATAGCAAGTACAGTTTGCCAAAAATCAACAACAAAACAACATGAATGCTAGCGAAATTTTAAGGCGATATACATCAGGAGAACTTGATTTTCAAGGTATGAATCTGAGAGGCGTTCACCTGAGCGGTGCAGATTTAATTGGCGTCAATTTAAGCAGTGCTGACCTCTGGGGTGCAAACTTAACGATGTCATACCTGAACAGAATTAACCTTCAGCGTGCAAATTTAACTAATGCCAAGTTTTCGGGTGCTAACTTAAATCAGGCAAACTTAAGCGGAGCAAATTTGTCTGATTCCGACTTCCACGGAGCTAGTTTGCAAGGTGTAGATTTTCGCAAAGCTAACATTTCTTTGGCAGTTTTTATCGATGCAAATTTGACTGATGCAGATATGCGAGGCGTCAATTTGCAAGGTGCAGATTTACGCGGTGCTTGCTTGCGCGGTGCGAATTTCCGGAAGGAACAGCGGATTTTTGAGGGTGCAAATTTACGGGGTGCAAATTTGCAAGGTGCAGATTTGCGGGGTGTCAATTTGCTGGGTGCAGATTTGACTAAAGCTAATCTCAGTCAAGCGAATTTGACTGAAGCAAATCTGCGGGAAGCAAATTTGACTCAAGCAAATTTGAACCAAGCTATTTTAGATGGCACATTTTTAACTGAAGCAACTTTGGTAGAAACAAATTTTTCTTGGGCTGTAATGACAAATGCTAAGTTGGAAAGAGCTGTATTAATTGATGCTGAATTGGCTGGTGCTAATTTGCGCGGTGCGTTTCTTCCTGATGCTAAGTTGAGTAATGCTAATTTGGTGATGGCTGATTTAAGTCGTGCTAATTTGGTGCGGGCTGATTTGAGTCGTGCTAATTTTAATCAGGCGAATTTGAGTGAAGCTGATTTGACTGATGCTTATCTGGCTCGAACTGATGTGCGGGATGCTATTTTACACCGCACAAGTTTGATTAGGGCTGATTTGAGTACGGCTAATTTAGCGGGCGCTCAATTCCGCGGCACGATTATGCCTAATGGAGAATTGCACGGTTAGGAATTGGTAATTGTTAGGTACGTAGTTGCGCTTCAGCGCTCTTTATTTCTTTAATATATGAAAGAGCACAGCAATTAGGTACGTAGTTGCGCTTCAGCGCTCTTTGCTTATATAAAGAAAGAGCGCGCAAGCACAACTACATACCTGGTTCGATCGCCCAATTCGCTCACAGCAATTAGGTACGTAGTTGCGCTTCAGCGCTCTTTGCTTATATAAAGAAAGAGCGCTGAAGCGCAACTACATACCTGGGAATTCTATAATCAATCTATATTCTAAAATCTACAATCAAATGGCGACACCAGTTGATTTTCCTAAATATTTGCAATCCCTAATTAAGTCCTATGAAAGCCAACCGGATCTCTACACGCTGACGGATTTACAGGTGGAGGTGCGGGTGGAAATTTCACCGGAAAATCGATCGCCCGAAACTCCCAAAAATAAACCAGAAACCAAAATAGAGCGCCTGGAAGTGCTCTCAGGAATCCGCAAATACTTGGACAAGGGAAATGTACTGCTAGTGGGGAAGCCCGGTTCGGGAAAATCGACGGTATTGCAGCGTTTTCGGTGGGAATTGGCACGGGAAGCATTGGAGGATTGCGATCGCCCGATTCCCGTGTTAGTCGAGTTGAGGCACGATTGGTCGATCGTAGAGGCAATCTGTGCAGAATTTGAGGATGCACAGCTTTATGTTAGCCCGGAAGAGGTAAATGATTTGCGGGTGCGTGGCAAGTTGCTGTTATTGCTGGATGGAGTGAATGAGGTGCCATCGCAAAAACGGCGGCAGGAGTTGCAACGATTCCACCAGAAAAATTCCCATACGCGGATGATTTTCACGACACGGGATTTAGCGCTGGGCGGATCTTTCGGGATTGAGAAAAAGTTAGAAATGTGCGCGCTGACACAACCGCAAATGCAGGAATTTGTGCACAAACATTTGCCGCAACATGGAGATTTGCTGCTGCGACAATTGCGCGATCGCCTGCGAGAAATTGCCGAAACGCCGTTACTGTTGTGGATGATGTGCGAGGTATTTGAAAAAACCGGGGAAATTCCGCAAAGTAAGGGCGAATTGTTTCAGAAGTTCGATCGCCAGTATGACGAGTTTAAGGGTTGTATCCCGGTTTCGGATGATTTTCGGCGCTTCAAATCGGATATTTTGCCGCAGTTGGCTTTTGTGATGTTGCAGGGCGATTTGCAGCAGCCTGCGGAGGGTTTGGTGGCAATTTCGCGCAATTCGGCTGAGGGAATTTTGGAGTGCTGGTTGCGCGATCGGGGGGTTTTGGATGCGCCAACAAAGGCGAAGGAATGGCTGGAGGATTTGCTGGAACATCATCTGTTGCAGGTGGCGGCAAAGCCGGAGGAAATTGAGTTTCACCACCAATTGTTTCAGGAGTATTATGCGGGGCGGGCGTTGCTGAAACTGTTGGTTGAGAAGCATCAAGATGCGATCGACGATCGACGGTTACAGTATTTCTATTTAAATTATTTTAAATGGACTGAGCCTCTGGCGTTCATGCTGTCGTTGTTGGGGGATGAGGTGCAGGCGGTGCGGGTGGTGCGGCTGGCTTTGGAGGTGGATTTGATGTTGGGGGCGCGGCTGGCGGGGGAGGTGCAGCGAGAGTTTCAGCAGCGCGCATTTGGGTTGGTGGATGGGTTGGATGTACCGGGGTGGTTGAAGGTTGGGCTTTTGGGAGAAGTGCGATCGGATGAGGCGATTCCGGGATTGCTGAAACTCCTTGAACATTCAGACTCATTTGTGCGTATTAGTGCGGTATATATGTTAGGCACGATCGGTTCCGAGACAGCGATTTCGAGATTACTTAAACTCTTTGAGCATTCACACTCTGATGTGCGATCAATTGCGGGAGCTGTGTTATGTAAAATCGGCTCCGATGCGGTAGTTATGAGCTTACTTAAGCTCGTTGAACATTCAGACTCTGATGTGCGTTGGAGATCGGCAGATACATTAGGAAAAATAGGTTCCGAGGCAGCGATTCCTGAATTGATTAAACTTATTGAAGAATCAAACTCTAATTTACGTAGAAGAGCCGCAGACGCATTGTGCGAAATCAGTTCCGAGGCGACAATTCCGGAATTAATTAAACTCGTTGAACATTCAGACTGTTATGTGCGTTGGAGAGTCGCATATGTGTTAGGTAAAATCGGTTCCGAGGCGACGATTCCGGGACTACTTAAACTTATTAAAGATTCAGACTCTGATGTGCGTATGATAGTGGCAGATTCGTTAGGTAAATTCTGTTTAAATGTGTCAATTTATGGATTACTCGAACTGGTTAAAGATTCAGACTGGTTTGTTCGTAAAAGAGCGGTAGATATCTTAGGTGAAACATATTCTGAAGTGGAAATTGCAGAATTACTTAAACTCTTTGAATATTCAAACTACGATATGGTTAATAGTCTGGCAAATCCGTCAGATAAAATGGGATACGATGTAAGAATTCCGGGATTATTTAAACTCGCTAAAGCTTCAGACTCTTATGTGCGTAGTAGCGTGTCAGATGGCTTAGGTAAAATAGGTTACAAGACGGCGATTCCGGAATTGTTTAAACTTCTTAAGAAGTTATACTATTATGTGCTTAGTAACGTGGCAGATGCTTTAGGCAAAATTGGTTCCAAGGCGGCGATTCCGGGATTACTTGAACTCGTTGAAGATTCCGACTATGATGTGCGTAAAAGTACGGCAGATGCTTTAGGCAAAATTGGTTCCAAGGCGGCGATCTCGGAATTGCTTAAACTTCTTCAAGATTCCGACTATGATGTGCGTAAAAGTGCGGCAGATGCCTTGGGCAAAATTGGTTCCGAGGCGGCGATTCCCGGATTACTTAAACTCGTTAAAAATTCACATTCTGATGTGCGTAAAAGTGCGGCAGATGCCTTGGGTAAAATTGGTTCCGAGGCGGCGATTCCCGGATTGCTTGAACTCGTTAAAAATTCACATTCTGATGTGCGTGATCGTGCGGCAGATGCCTTAGGGAATATCGGTTCCGAGGCGGCGATTCCCGGATTACTTAAACTTGTTGAACATTCAGATTATTGGGTGCGTAGTAGTGCGGCAGATGCCTTAGGGAATATCGGTTCCGAGGCGGCGATTCCCGGATTACTTAAACTCGTTGAAGATTCAGATTATTGGGTGCCTAGTAGTGCGGCAGATGCCTTAGGCAAAATCGCTAAGCAGCACAAAGAAAAAGTCGCCCCCCATCTCCCCCACCTCCTCACCTTAATTACCTCCGAATCAAGCAAAAAAGTTCACCGCCTCATCCTCGCCATCCAAGCCGCCTGCAAATACTACAACTACCGGATTCGTCAGTTGTCCCTAACACCGCAGCCAGCCAAACTACCCCAACCAAACGAGCTCCTTGCTAAAATTGACGAAACCACCCAGCAAATCCACAACAGAACAAAACAAATGGCCGATCAACCCACCCAAGACTTCTCCAAAGCAACCTTCAACGCCCTCGTCAACTTCGGCACCAACAACGGCAATCAAGCCCAAAACCTCACCGTCGCCGCCCAGCAATCCTCCCCTGAAGCCGCACTCAATGCAGTAGTGCAAATAATTCAAGCATTAGAAAAAAAGTATACCTACGTGCAAGACGAACAACAAGCACGTCATATTATTGATGCAGAATTTAAGGAAATTAAAGAGAAAAAACCCATCGAGTGGCAAAACCTAATCAGCCTCAAACGGCTTTATAACGGTGGCAAAAATGCAGCAGTGAAAGTTGGCGAACACTTCGCCGAATCAAGCCCCTGGGTAAAAGGATTTGTTGGCTTCCTCGAAGGCGTATCCGAAGACGTGAATTAGCCATAGGAATTACGCACGGGAGCTCAGAAACCGGGTTTTTGCGAAGATACTTCGTTCGTACTCGAAGATTAAGTAAAAAACCCGGTTTCTCACCCCACGCCACTACTGTCAACTGCCAACTGCCAACTGACTAATGACTCCTTAAAACAACTTTAGCCGATCGCGCAAAATCTCAGCTTGTTTTTCCGATTCCGCCAAAGCATCCCTCGCGCCCTTAACCACATCAGGAGTAGCCTTATCCACAAACTTCTGATTAGTCAAACGCGCCGCAGTATGCTTAATTTCAGCTTCCACCTTGGCAAGCTTCTTCTCCAACTTACCGCGCAAAGCCGCTAAATCAACCACACCAGCCAAAGGAATCAAAACTTGGACAGTACCAACAACCCCAGCAATTGACCCCCCCTGCCCCCCCTTACCAAGGGGGGGATTAAGGGGGGGTTCTGCATCCAAACTAGCTGTCACCGTCAGATTTTCGACTCTCGCCAAATCTTTGATGTAAACGCTTCCATCCAAGAGAATTTGGCGTTCCTTTTCATTTTCGCTTTGCAAAATCGCCGTCACCTTCACACTGGGTTTGATATCCGAATCAGCCCGCAAATTGCGAATAGTGCGAATCGTCCCGAACAACAACTCAAACTGCTGTTCTAATTCAGAATTAATTAGTGACGGTTCTGGTTCAGGATAAGCTTGCAAAGCCAAACAATCATCATCACCCGTTTGAGTCAGAGTGTGCCAAATTTCCTCAGTAATGTGCGGCATAAAAGGATGCAGCAATTTCAGAATTCCTTCCAACACAAAAGCAAAAGTTTGCTGTGCAACTTTCTTAGAATTGGGTTCAGCATCCTGTTGTAAGCGAGACTTGACTAACTCAATATACCAGTCGCAAAAATCGCCCCAAATAAACTCATAAAGCCCCTTCGCCGCTTCTCCCAAACCGTAATTTTCTAAACAAGTGCGACTTTGTTGTACAACTTGATAATAGCGAGAAAGAATCCAGCGATCGCTAAGGTTCGTAGTAAGGACTTCAGTCCTCTCCCCCTGCGGACTAAAGTCCTCACTACGAACCTGGTTTGTAGTAAGGACTTCAGTCCTCTCCCCATGAGGACTAAAGTCCTCACTACGAACCAGATAGGGAGGACTTCCCAACTGCTGTGGAGTCTGTCCCTCCAGATTCATCATCACAAACCGGGCGGCATTCCACAACTTATTAGTAAAATTCCGGGAAGTCTCAACTGATTTAGATTCATCAGTTTTGCGATCGTACTCCATGCGAATATTCTGCCCGGCCCCAATCACTTCCTTAACCAAAGTGTAGCGCAAAGCATCAGTCCCGTACTTCGCAATCAACAGCAGCGGGTCAATACCGTTGTTTTTACTCTTAGACATTTTGTGGCCGTTTTCATCCAACACCAAACCGTGAATGTAAACAGTCTCAAAAGGCATCTTTCCAGTAAAATGTCCGGCCATCATCGTCATTCTAGCAACCCAGAAAAAGATGATATCAAAACCAGTCACCAGAGTAGTTGTCGGATAGTAAAAATCCAAATCCTTAGTTTCGTCCGGCCAGCCCAAAGTTGAGAAAGGCCACAATCCAGACGAAAACCAAGTATCCAATACATCTGGATCTCTTGCTAGCTGGACATCCTGACCAAACTTAGCTTCCGCTTTTTCCCGGGCTTCACTTTCAGTTTTAGCCACCACAAACGGCGTTGTATCAGTAATTTCGCCGTGAGTTTCGCTAACAGCATACCAAGCCGGGATTTGATGTCCCCACCACAATTGTCGGGAGATACACCAATCTTTCAGCTTCACCAACCAATCGCGATAAACCTTTGTCCATCTTTCAGGAACAAAGACAGGTGAATTATTTTGATCTAAGGCTTCCAAAGCGCGCTGAGACAGAGGATCTATTTTCACAAACCATTGAGTAGATAGCAACGGTTCGACGGGAACCTTGCCGCGTTCGCTGTAGGGAACTGTATGTTTGTAATCTTCAATTTTCACTAAAACTCCGTCTGTTTCTAGCCGCTTTATCACATTTTTGCGGGCAACAAATCTGTCTTGTCCCTGGAACTCTCCGGCATTTTCATTTAAAGTGCCGTCTTTATTCATAATGTTGATAAACGGCAAATTGTGGCGCTTACCCATCTCAAAGTCATTCGGATCGTGGGCGGGAGTCACCTTCACGCAACCTGTTCCGAAAGTCGCGTCAACTAATTCATCGGCAAAAATTGGAATTTCGCGATCGACAATGGGCAAAGTGACAGTTTTACCGATAAGATGCTTGTAGCGATCGTCCTCTGGATTCACAGCAACCCCAGTATCGCCCAACATCGTCTCCGGCCGAGTCGTCGCCACCTCCAAATAACCCGAACCATCCGTCAAAGGATAGCGGAAGTGCCACAAATGCCCCTCAACTTCCTGCTGATCCACCTCCAAATCCGACACAGCAGACTGACTCGCCGGACACCAATTCACCAAGTAATTGCCGCGATAAATCAGCCCCTCATCGTAGAGGCGAACAAAAGCTTCTAAAACCGCAGCGGATAAGCCTTCATCCATCGTAAAGCGTTCCCGCGACCAATCGACAGACACGCCCAAACTGCGTAATTGATTAGTAATAGTATTGCCAGACTCAGCTTTCCATTCCCAAGCCCGTTCTAGGAATTTTTCTCTACCTAAATCGTGGCGAGTTTTGCCTTGTGCTTTGAGTTGTTTTTCGAGAATAGTTTGAACAGCGATACTAGCATGATCGGTTCCCGGCAACCACAGCGTATTGCGTCCAGTCATGCGGTGATAGCGGACGAGGACATCAATTAGGGTTTCTTCAAAGGCGTGTCCCATGTGGAGGCTGCCGGTCACGTTGGGTGGCGGAATGACAACGCAGTAGGGTTCGCCGCCTTTTTCGCGATCGGCTTTGAAGGTTTGGTTGTCTTCCCAGTATTTTTGCCACTTGGTTTCGGTGGCTTTGGGGTCGTATTGGGGCGGTAGGTTTGCGGTCATGGTGGCTTTGGAGTTGTATCTTATTTATGATTGTGCCACAGGAGAGGGAAGAGAAGAGTTTTTAACCGCAGAGGGCGCAGAGGACGCAGAGGGAAGAGTATTGCGAGGGTTTTGGGTGTAGTGAAAACCTTTCATCCCTCTCCTCTCTGCGCTCTCTGCGCCCTCTGCGGTAAAATCCTCTTAATATCTATTTCACTTCTCTATAATCCACTTCATTAAGAGAAGATTTTTGAACCGCAGAGGGCACAGAGGGCGCAGAGGGAATAGTGTTGCGAGGGTTTTGGGTTATGATTTTGATATTGATTTGAAAAGAGGAGAGGGGAGTTGGCAGAGGATCTTAATGAATTGAGTTACGCTGTGATTGGGGCGGCGATGGAGGTTCATAAGGAGTTGGGGCCGGGGTTTTTGGAAGCGGTATATGAGAATTCGTTGCGTGAAGAACTGTTGCGGCGGGGAATTCGTTTTGACCCTCAACCTACGGTGAATGTTCTTTATAAGGGTGTTGTGGTTGGGGAAGGCAGATACGATATGCTGGTTGCTAACACTCTGGTTGTTGAATTAAAGTCAGTCCAAACTATACTGCCTATCCATGAGGCTCAAGTTATATCATATCTGAAGATGACTGGTTATCCTCTCGGTCTTCTCATTAATTTTAATGTCCGCTTTTTAAAAGAAGGAATCCGCCGCCTGATCCTGTCTTAAAAAACTCTCACTTTTCCCTCTCTGTGTTCTCTGTGCTCTCTGTGGTAAAATCCTCTTATTAAGAGAAGATTTTTTTTACCGCAGAGGGCGCAGAGGGCGCAGAGGGAAGAGTGTTATGAGAGTTTTGGATGTTGTGGAAAATTCTCTGATCTTTCTCCTCTCTGTGTTCTCTGCGGTCTCTGTGGTAAAATCCTCTTAATATCTATTTCACCTCTTTATAATCCACCCCATAACTCGTATCTCTCCCCGACAAATATGTAGTTTTCCCCGTTAAAGTCTCTAAAGTTTCTCTCGTTTTACTCGAAGTAATCGTATTCAGCGGCACTCCCAACTTGCTAGCCAAACCCGCCGCCACGCCCACACCTTGTCCTTGATAAATATTCACCGTCGCAATTCGCCCGACTGATACCGCCATCCCGACATATCCGGACGATCGCCCTACGATCGCCAAATTACTCACTTTACTAGCCAAAGCGCTCTCTATCCCAAAATTATAGGTTGGCAGTGGCGGAATTCTCGATTCCAAGTCCTTGACTCCGCCCCGCAAGTCGAAATCATAGGAAAAACTGCCGATCGACTTTTCGGCCTCGGTTCCTCCTTTGATAATCTCCTTCCCACTTAGCGGCGCCACCACATCCCGAACGTTCAAAGTTTGTCTGATGTAAACTTCATCAGGGATAAATACTCTCACATCTTTACCCGATTTTTTTTGCAGCCATTCTTGCAGATATGACATTTCTTTTAGCATCTCAGGAGTCGGTTTTCTGTCGTTAGCTTCCATCTTCATTAGTTGGTCAACTTGATATTTAAACAGAAAGCCGTTCCACGACATGGAATTATCCTTATAAACGCAAATATTTGCCTTGTCAAAAAAGAAGCCTTTATCTTGAGTAAAGGGCAGATTTCTATCAACATGATATGCCGCTCCCAAAGCTACACTTCTAATATTGTAGCCGTCTCGATATGCCTGATAAATCGGGCTTAAAAAATTCCTCATCCAAAATTCGGCACTCGCATCATCTTTATATTTGGTAATACTTGTTTTAATCTTTTCTACTAAAGGCGTGTTGTAAAGAATCTCATCTTCCATTCTACGGAGATCGGATATCGTCAGGCCCGTAATTGTCGGAACTATAGATATCGCTAAGGTTTCATTTTTGGATTTAATATTTTGCGATTCATATCCTGTATAATAAGATAACCCGGCTTTGACTGCGAGTTCGGCATCTTGAGTTACGTCAATGAAAGAGTTAGCTTTGATTTTGATGCCACTGCCTTTTACTTCGGCATATTCAATTTTTTTATCGACTACGTGGGGAGTGAGAGTCGAGTTGGAAATAACTTTAACTCCGGCTGCTGAAAGCATATCTTTGAGTGCTTTATCTGCTGTTTTTGGTTCCAAGCAAGATTCGGGCACGTTGGCTTTGTCGAGGAATTCCCGGAAACATTGGGCGTAGGGTTGGTTGTACCAGTCGGGGATTTTATCTAAATCGACGTAACCTAAGCCGCCGCGGGTGAGTACGCCGCCTAACATTGCGGTTTCATGGTTCGATCGCACTACCGCGACTTTTCCCTTTGCACCTAGGGTCTTTTTTGCCCATATAGCGGCACAGATTCCCGGCACTTCATCGCCGTATACTACTACATCGAAGTGGCGATCTGCTGGTGTTGGATGCGCTGCTGGGGGATTGTTTGTGGCTGTTTGTCGCAGGCTTTCGGTGTCTGAGGTGGCACTTGCTAGATTGCGGTGGGCGATCGAGCTTTTTACGTCTTTGAAATACGGGGAGTCAGCTAAAACTTTTATGGCTACAAAAAATATGGCAATGGCAGCTATTTTCTTGAAAGTAGGAAGCATTTAGTTGACTTTTTGATAATTTTGGATTACCTGAAAGTGCTATTCAGGGTTTACGGAGTTGAATATACCACGTTTAGGTAATTTCGGCACAAGTTTAAGTTTTCCGGGAACGGTTGCGATTAGTATTGATGTTAAGTTAATTCACAGCTTGTAGTAACCGTAACACTCTGCTGCTATTTTCAAAGCATCAGTGAAAAACGATAAACTGATGAAAGTACAAGTTTTGTGTGTTCAATCTGCGATCGGCCCTAATGCTCACGAGGTTGTGCTGTTTAGCAAATACTGAATCGCAGCAACCAACAGCAGTGGATGGAGAAACTCGTCAAAGGGCGATCGCAATTCTCGAACAGTTACCGGAAGCTGTGCTTGATGAAGCAGTGAGGTTTCTGGAATCTTTGTATGTTAAGGGCGATCGGCTACAATAAGTTAACAACAGCAATTAAGTCGTCTTAAAAATACAGAAAAAATGGAAAAAGTTTTTGTACATCCTGAATGTCCTTTTTCAACAGAGACATTTAGCTTATTGGCAGAATTTTCTGAAAACCCAAGCTCAGATTTTCACATAACACATAAAAAAGATTTCTTAAAATATGTAGAAAAGCCAGTTAAATATATTTTAAGCCAGGTAGAAGATCAGTTACCTGATTTTATCAAAAAGTATATAAATATTAAGTATGAGAGCTGTTGCCTCATTGATTCATCAAAATATTCGGAATCTACAGTAGTCTATAGGGTAGACTACTGTAATTTTAACAGTATGATTCCTCTCGAAGCTGCTCAGTTAATGTTAAAATTGGAATACCCCACATTAACTTTTGGTTTAAAAGCACAAAAGACTGTGTTTGAGTTCATGCTATACAATTATAAAAAAAAATATAGAAATGACCTTGATTCAGTAGAAATACTTAAAGGTTATAACCTTCCCAATAAAGATGAATTTTATTTAGACTATAGCATTGAAAAAGAACCCGATGGCTATTATCGCGTTCCTCGTACTTTGAACTGGCAGGATATTGTTTTTACTAGCACAAAAAAACCGCGCAAATATACTTGTATTTATGAACTTTTAGAAAGTATCTTGAAAGAGCTTCCTCTGGATTCATTAGAATCTGAAAACTTTTCAGAAGCATCTCTAGAATTGGAACGACAAATGATTTTTTTGAATGATATTTTTGTTGGCATTTCACTTGATTTACAAGAAATATTAGGATATTCTGTTCAACAAATAGTTTACAAAATAGCACAAACGTTTAAAAAAGTATTTCCCTTATTTCTCATTAGCAATAAGAATTTACCTCTTCTTATTAGTGAATATTTTTCAGTATATGAACAGGAATTTAACCCAGTGTATCAACTCGAAAAAATTTCAAAACTTACAGGTTTTCAAACAACCCAACTAACCCAATGGATACACGCCATTAACCGCAAAGGCCAAGCCATCATCCAAGGCCCGCCCGGAACCGGAAAAACCTTCATTGCAGAAAAACTAGCCAAACACTTAATCGGTGGTGGTGACGGTTTCTCAGACATTATCCAATTTCACCCAGCCTATACCTACGAAGACTTTATCGAAGGCCTCCGCCCAACAACTAAAAACGGACAATTAACCTACTCAATAGTTCCCGGTAGATTCCTAGAATTTTGTGAAAAAGCCGAAGTCTGTGAAGATAACTGCGTTCTCATTATTGATGAAATTAATCGTGCAAATTTATCTCAAGTCTTTGGAGAGTTAATGTATTTGCTTGACGATCGCGATCGCACTGTTAAACTAGCCAGCGGTCAACAATTTAAAATCCCTACAAATGTCCGCATCATCGGCACAATGAACACCGCAGACCGTTCTATTGCCTTAGTCGATAACGCACTCCGCCGCCGTTTCGCATTCATTCCCGTCTATCCCAACTATGAAGTGCTGCGACAATATCACCAGAGAGAGAAAACAGGTTTCCCAGTTGATAAATTAACTAGCATTCTCGAAAATGTCAATCGGGCAATTAACAACAAACACTATGAACTAGGCATCTCCTTCTTTTTGACAAAAACTTTAGCTGAAGATATCCAAGATATTTGGCAAATGGAAATTGAGCCATACCTCGAAGAATACTTCTTTGACAACCAGGAAAAAATGGATGAATTTTGCTGGTATAAAATCAAGGACAAATTTAGCAAGTGATAATCTAATGCTAAATACATGGACAAAAATAAACAATGTCATTGTTCACTGCGCTCCGCAATCTCAAGGCTTTGCGATTGCTTCGTGCCTCGCAATGACATGATGGTGTTTGCGATTGCTTCGTTCCTCGCAATGACAACCACTAACTAAACCGTATTTCTATGAAACGAGAATCACCCCAAATCATCGAACTTACAGAATATCAATTAGCAACTTTTCAACGAAATTTAATCCCCGAATTAGTAGGAGAAAAAATACTCCAGAATTATGACAAGGAAATCGACATAGAATTTCCCAACCCTAAAACAAAATATCAATGGCACTTAAAATCTAAAGGCAGAGTTGGCAATATTCCAATTACTCCCGAATTTCACATTGCCATCCGCCCAAAGGTTCCCATAAACAATATCTTTGGAATGCTTGACTATGCCTACGAACTTAATATAAATTTTCCGAAAGGACAGATTGAGTGCGAATCTTTGGAACAAGTATATGAACGATTAGCTAATATTCTTGCCCATAAAATCTTAGAACGCTGTCGCAAAGGATTGTATCGCGATTACTTACCCAAAACCGAAAAACTCGCTTACATTCGCGGCCGCGTTGATGTCCGGGAAGCTGTGCAAAAACCTTGGGAAGTTAAACTAAAATGTCACTATAACGAACAAACAGGCGATATCGAAGACAATCAAATTCTGGCTTGGACACTTTTCATCATTGGCCGCAGCGGTTTGTGCCGCGAATCTGTGTCATCGACGGTGCGAAAAGCCTTTCACGCACTCCAAGGATTTGTTACTCTAACATCTTTTAAATCTGAAGCTTGTATCGATCGCACTTATCACCGTCTCAATCAAGATTATCAAATATTACACGCCCTCTGTCGCTTCTTTCTGGAGAATACTGGGCCGAGTCACGAAACTGGCGATCGCCAAATGCTACCTTTTCTCATAGACATGGCGAAGTTATACGAACAATTTGTCGCTCAATGGCTCACAGCAAATACACCAAAAGGCTTTTTTGTCAAGCAACAACACCTAGTTACATACAACCAAAATTATTTCGATCGCATTGACTTACTCCTATGCGACATAGCAACAGATAAAGTCCAATACGTCCTCGATACCAAATACAAAGCTCCCGATCGAGCAGACAGTGGAGACCGTCATCAAATAGTCGCCTACGCCAATGCAGTCAAGTGTAACAATGCAATTCTCATCTACCCGCAACTCCTCAGCCACCCACTAGACATAAAACATGGCGATCTGCGAGTTCGCAGTCTAAACTTTTTCCTAAATGACGATCTTAATGAAGCCGGAGAAAGATTCTTAGCCTCTCTACTTCCCAGCACCGTCTCCTATTGGTGACAACTTAAGTAAAGGTACAAATTTTTAAGGCATACAAAAAAATGTAAATAGCTGAAATACTTACAGGCAAAGCAGTTTAGCTCTACTGAAGGAGTAAGGTAGCTAAAGTGCTTTGCTTGTTTACTGCGATCGCTCCCGATCGCCAATGAGATAATTTCCAAAACAGTCTCGATCTAGACCAAATCAATTAATAAGCCGTATAATTAAAACAGGACAAAAAGTAATTATCCAGAAACAACTTCCGTTCCCCAAAAGCACATTGATTCGCGCCGTCATATACGTATTATTACTGCAATGTGACAGTTTCGAGACTGCTAAATAAGCAATCAACAAAAAGCTGTGATCTGGATCAATGCGCGATAAGGAATTTTCCCTAGGGTGCCTCTCTTAACCTCCCTCACTCTACTTCAATCAAAAATATGATGAATTCTCAAGATGTTTTGACGAGTCGTGATGGGTACTTACCCAACAAGGAAACTGATTCACTAAAAACTACTGACGGTGTCTGTATGGATCTTCCATTACACAGTCAGGATATTTCCTCTGTCGAGGACTCTCAACTCGATCTAACTCCATCTGACTATGTGACTATTCATCAATGGTTTGAAGCACAGGTTAAGCAGACTCCTGATGCGATCGCCCTGTCATTTCAAGGGCAAGAATTAACCTATGATGCCTTAAATCAACGCGCCAACCAGCTCGCCCACTACCTTCAAGCACTAGGAGTGCAACGGGATGAACTGATTGCTATCTCCATGAATCGCTGCATGGAAATGGTGATTTGCTTTTTGGGGGTGATGAAGGCTGGGGCGGCCTATGTGCCGATCGACCCAGCCTATCCCCACGAACGTCGAGCATACAAGTTACAAGACGCTGCTGTGCGATTCATTTTGATTCAACAGGATCTGGTTGAATTTTTACCCGAACACAATGCTCGCGTGATTTGTCCAGATACAGGCTGGCACGATATCGCGCCCTACAGCACTGAAAATTTGTCTCTGCTGAGAACGCCCGAGGATTTGGCTTACGTTATTTATACCTCTGGTTCGACCGGAAATCCCAAGGGTGTAATGATTGCTCACCGAGGCATTGTTCACCACAGCAAGGCGATCGTACAGGCATTTAATCTTGGATCGGGCGATCGGGTACTTCAATTCTCTAGCATGAGCTTTGACATCATCATTGAGGAAGTTTTTCCATCCTTGGTAAGTGGTGCAACAATTGTGCTGCGAACTGAAGAGTGTATTAGCTCTACCCGCAAATTCCTCGAATTTATTGAGCAAGAACGCATTACTATTCTGGACTTGCCAACTGCTTTTTGGCACGGCCTCGTCAGCGGACTCTCATTGCTAAGTGTTCCCATGCCTCCAGATGTGAGATTGGTGATTGTGGGCGGAGAAAAAGCCTCTCGCGCTCTGTATGGTGAATGGCGACAATTGGTTGGGGAATATCCTCGTTGGCTCAATACCTATGGGCCGACTGAAACTACGGTGACGGCCACCATTTTTGACCCGATCGCTGAAGGTTACGATCTCAGTAGTGAAGCAGACATTCCGATTGGTCGCCCTCTTCCCAACAGCCAAATTTACATTCTGGATGAAAACCTAAATCCTGTACCAGATGGCGATGTTGGAGAACTGTATATTGGCGGCCCAGGGCTTGCAAGGGGATATCTCAATTTGGCAGAACGCACTGCAAGTAAGTTTATTCCTAATCCATTGAGCGATCGACCTGGAGCCAAACTTTACACAACAGGGGATACTGCCCGCTATTTACCCAATGGAACGTTGGAGTTTATTGGTCGCATCGATTTTCAAGTCAAAATTCGAGGTTTTCGGATTGAGTTACTAGAGATTGAAACCTATTTGGAACAGTACCCATCTGTGGAGCAAGGTATAGTTTTGGCGCGGGAAGATGTACCCGGTGAAAAGCGCTTAGTGGCATATATCATTCCGAAGCACGGACAACCAACTCAGGTATCTGCATTGCGTAGTTTTCTACAAACAAAGCTACCGGCATACATGATTCCGGCAGCGGTTGTAGTGATGGAGAGCTTCCCCATGACCCCCAATGGTAAAGTCGATCGTCGTGCATTCCCAGAACCGCAGGTTGCTGATATGGTTCAATGCAGTGAAATTGTGTTGCCGATTGATGGACTAGAATCTCAACTTGTCCAAATTTGGGAGCAGGTACTCAGTATTAAGCCGATCGGTACTACGGATAATTTCATGGATTTAGGCGGTACATCCCTGTTAGCAGCTCGCTTAGCTGACAAAATTGATGAAAAGTTCCAGCAGAGTTGGCCGCTATCGATTATCTTCCAAGCCCCAACCATCAAACAATTAGCCAACATTCTACGTCAAGGCAATATCCCCAACCAAAGCCTTTCCTTAGTTGAGATTCAACCGAAGGGTTCTCAGACACCACTATTTCTGTTTGAAGGAGTGTCTATTTATCATCCGTTAATTCCATATTTGGGGCTAGATCGGCCGATATATGGCTTAATTGCCATTGCTAAAGATGGCGTGAATGGGCCAGTCAATCAAGTTGAGGCGATCGCCGACTATTACATCAATGAACTTGTGAAGGTACAACCAGAAGGCCCCTATTATTTGGGTGGCTTGTCATTTGGAGGTATTGTTGCTTTTGAGGTAGCTCAAAAATTGGCAGCTAAAGGACAGGAAACAGCGTTATTGGTGATGTTTGATTCGATGTTGCCCTCTGCCTACAAGCCATTACCCATTCAGCAGCGACTGCGCTTCCATGCCCAAAAAATTGCTAAGCAGGGTATAGGTTACATCGTCAGTAGTGTCGTCGATAAAATAACGACAGTTACAGACAAAATGACAATGCTGGCCCGCAAGACGATCGGGCAAAACATTAAGGTGAAAGAACCTACAGAGTCAATGTCTTACACCACAGACTATTTGATGACAGAGAAGATAATTGAGCAAGCAGAACGAGCTTACCTGCCAAAACCCTATGCTGGCAAAGTCGTTATGTTTAGAGCGCTCGATTCTCAAGATGGCCTAAGTGTCAGTCTCGATCCGGATCTAGGCTGGAAACCTTATGTCAAAGACGGTATGACCATTTACGATGTACCTGGAGACCATCTAGGTATTTTAGTGGAACCCAATGTCGGGGCGATCGGCAACCAAATCAAGCTATTGCTGGAAGAGGGAATGGTGCACCACTAAAGTTTTTGGCATTCTTAATCTATATTCAGTCAGGGTGACATCGAACTTATTGCGGCGATCGGAAAGATGAGGTACAACTTAGATTTTAGATTTGAGATTAGGGGATTCGAGGATTTGGGGATTGCCGGATTGGGGAATAGTTAATAAATTCGTGAAGACCTTATCTTTGGGAAAACCGCTATAGATAAATCAAGAACGTAGAACTTCCCTCGATCGAGCCTGCAAAACATTTTTCAACTCTCTATTTCTAAACACTCTACCCTAACTCAATATGCTTCGGTTAACACTTTTTTGCGAATCTCATCTAAAGATTTCATACGCAATACAAGCATTTTTTGAAATTCCGGTATTTCTGAAATGAATTGTACAGCTACCTCCACATCGGTTAGGACAGAAATAAACTCATGAATAGATTCCTGACCCCTCCAGAATAAGCGGTTTAATTTCGTTGCTACAACTGTCAACAATCAACTGTCAACTGCCAACAATCAACTGCCAACTGCCAACTGAATCACCGTCTGCCGTTCATTATCACCCAAAAAAAAGAGGCGCACTCGCGCCTCTCAAATTTTTCATGTCAGAGTTCTAAACACTAACAGCAACTTTTGATTCTTTTGCAGTCAACTTCTCGTAAGTCGCCCGCATCTTCAATCCGACCAATACTTGGAACAAACCTGTACCATTGTTGGAACCAGGATATTCGCGGTGTTGGAGTAACAGGTGAGTCAACTCGCCTTCGTATTTCGCAGAAGTCTTGCTCAAGTGGCTTTCGATATAAATCACTTCTTCGAGATTCTCGAACTGACCGTCTACTTCCAAAATTGAGACTTCGTGGCCGTAGAAAGCATCTGGGCCGTAGTACATCTTAATTCCCGGATAGGAACAAGTCAGTTTGCGACCGCAAGGAATCCAGTTAATTGTCGAACCTTCGTCAAACAAATACGCAGGTTCAAAGTTGGCGATACCTTCGCGCTGGATCATTTGGACGCGCAGAACCTTCCGTTCTTTGTCATCTTTGATCAAGTTGGTCGGCAATACTTGAATTACCACGTCAGCATATTGCTTTTGTGGGTCGATATAGGCTGTGAAATCCGGTTTGCGAGCATTGATCGCAAACAACACGTCTTCGTAACGGTGGCCCCGTTCCGCCATGTCGCGCTGGATTTTCCAAGCAATTTTTACTTCGTCGCTGATGTCGAGGTAGACGCTGAAGTCGAGGAGATTTCTCACTCGCTCATCGTAAAGGGGGTGTAACCCCTCAATCACAATCACGTGATTCGGCTCTACCCGCTCAGGAGGATCGAGCAGACCGGTTTCGTGGTTGTAAATCGGCTTGTCTATTCCCCGACCTTCTTTGAGCGCTTTCATTTGCTCGGCCATCAGGTCAAAATTGTTCGCTCTGGGGTCAAGGGCGGTAATCCCTGTTTCCTTGCGTTGCTTGCGATCGAGACAATGATAGTCGTCAAGGCAGATTACAGTCACGAAATCTTCCCCGAACAAATCTGTCAATCGGCGCAAAAAAGTAGATTTTCCGCATCCGGAGTCTCCGGCAACGCCAATTAAAACCACGCGATCCGGCTTACTGGTCATAGTTTCCCTCTAACAAAATCACTGTTTACTAAGTAACTGAAGTCTAGATTCCAAAAAATTTCAGCCCGCAGGTAGCTACAAGCAGGCTTTCTGCGGGTTTGCTACCCCGAAAGGATCGATCACTCACCAGCATACAGCAGTCAGTTGACTGCCTGCCCGGGAAGACCCAAGAAATCTTCAAGGCAAGAAATTAATAGTGACGCTCCCACACCAACCGCAAGCGGTATGTTGTAGGCATCTGAGTCCGGTCAAGGATATCAATATCTTCCTTCGAGGTACTCCAATTGTTTCCCTCTACGGCATTTTATAGTGAGGAACACGTCCAGCCCCACTTGTCACATGAAATATTTTCTATCTAGACCTAGATTGTTATTCTGCGATCGAAGATGCCAGCATTTTACCAGAATTATTACTGCGGAGTGCTTGTCTCGTTGCCATCTTTAAGAATGCTAGTTGGCTGTGCCCAACATCGCGGTGAGAGGATCGCTCCTCACTATCCGCGCGGCTGCCATCCCAGCCCATAATCAAAGATTATGGGCTGGGGATTCCCGCCTGTACAGCTAAATCTTGCTTTCAGCAAGACAGCATTTAAGTTGTATATTTCTTGAGCCGTATTCCCCTCTCCCTCTCCTCATCTCCGCCTCTCTCCCTCTCTCCTCCTCTCCCCCTCTCCTCAAATCAGAACGAGTTATCGGGGCAGATCCCCCGATCGGGTAAAATATTGGCAGTACGCAGACAACAATAGCTATAGGTCATCACCTGAATGCAGCCGGGCGAGGCCAAGGGCGGCGATCGGCTAATCGGGAATTAGAGGCAGAGCGATCTCAACTTGACACTCCCGCCTGCGCGGCGAGGCCCAAAGATTCGCGCGGGCAAATTAGTCCAGGTGGCCTTAAGAAAAAAGTAAATTGAGTCTAACGTCACATTCTCTTTCTTTATAACTCTGTATCGTGAAGGACAAGCAACAAATGTACAGCCCAAGCATATCTGGTGTAGCGGCCAACTCAGAATCAGGCAGCCGCATCTTTGTTTACGAAGTGGAGGGTATGCGTCAGAGTACAGCAACTGACGAAACAAATCACCCGATTCGCCGTAGTGGCAGCGTCTTTATCTCCGTGCCTTACGATCGCATGAATCAGGAAATGCGGAGAATTGCTCGCATGGGTGGCAAAATCGTCAGCATCCGCCCCTCAAACGGCGCTCCCGAAACTACTAATGGCAAAGTCGCACCAGAAGCAGGGCTACAGAGTCAGAAATCTGGAGAAAAAACTAAGCCCATGACTCAAGCAAAGGAAAAAGTTCAGGTTCCTGTTAACCTCTACAAGCCGGCCAATCCCTATATTGGCAAGTGTATTTCTACAGAAGAATTGGTCAGAGAAGGCGGCGATGGTACAGTCCGTCACGTCAAATTTGACATTTCTGGAGGCAACTTGCACTATCTAGAAGGTCAAAGTATCGGGATTATTCCCGATGGGACTGATAAAAACGGTAAACCTCACAAAATTCGGCTTTACTCGATCGCCTCCACCCGTCACGGAGACGATGTAGATGATAAAACAGTGTCTCTGTGCGTCCGCCGCCTGGAGTACAACGATCCGAACAGTGGCGAAAGAGTGTTCGGCGTTTGTTCGACTTTTTTAACAGGTTTGCAGCCTGGGGATGATGTCAAAATCACCGGCCCGGTAGGCAAGGAAATGTTGTTGCCCGAAGACGAAAATGCCACCGTGATTATGATGGCTACTGGTACGGGTATCGCTCCTTTCCGTGCTTATTTGTGGCGGATGTTTAAAGAAAACAATCCCGATTACAAATTCAAAGGTTTAGCTTGGCTGTTCTTTGGAGTTGCCTACACTCCCAACATTCTGTATAAAGAAGAGTTGGAGCAACTGCAACGAGAGTTCCCCGATAATTTCCGATTGACTTATGCCATCAGCCGCGAGCAAAAGAGTGCAGAAGGCGGCAAAATGTACATTCAAAACCGGATTCAAGAGAACGCTGACGAACTGTGGGAGTTGGTTCAACGGCCGAATGCTCACACTTACATCTGCGGTTTGAAGGGCATGGAAGGCGGCATCGATCAGGGAATGTCTGCTGCATCTAGCAAGCACGGCATTGACTGGGCTGGCTATCAAAAACAGTTGAAGAAAGAGCATCGCTGGCACGTTGAAACTTATTAATGTGTAGCTTGATTTAATCTGATTTGTAGGGCGAGCTTAGGCTTGCCCTATTTTTTTATGAAACAGTTTTTAGCCCGCATTCCGCAGTTATGGCTTTGATGAGTAAGGTTTTTCATGTATCAATACTTCGGACAGTTTTTTAACGACTCTGTAAGCGTTACAGCGTAAGCCCTGGCATTTTTAATGTTTTTTTGAAACGAGCGGGCTAGACTCAAACATTGAAAAAATACTCATCCCTATAGCCATCAAGGGTTTGAGATACTCGATTAGATCTAAAAATGTCCGAAGTATTGATGTATTCACTTTATAAAAAACATCTGCGCCTGTCTTTTCTAATTTTGGTATTATTATTGTCTGATTTTTGCGACGACATAAAAAAATGAATTCACAGATATTTCCTAATATATTCCCTTGTGGAATCCTTGAGCTAATACCATTTTTTTAAAGTTATGACAGACTTTAGCAAACAGGGAAAGTGGATACATTAGAACCCACATTCCGCACCCCCAACTGGCACATAGGGGGATTGAGGGGGGAAAAGTGAATCATCCGAGACAAAATGAGTAGAAATACTCAATTATCTCGGTGACTCAACATCACCCAGTAGTCCATTCTGAAAAATTGACGTGAGGACGTGAGTTAAATCTGATGTAGGTTAAAATTGCGGCCATAAACCAAGTTTA
>NZ_JAHRFA010000010.1:0-111 GCF_020883045.1 Microcoleus sp. CAWBG58
TACGAACCTGGAAGGACTAAAGTCCTCACTACGAACCTGGAAGGACTAAAGTCCTCACTACGAACCTGGAAGGACTAAAGTCCTCACTACGAACCTGGAAGGACTAAAGTC
>NZ_JAHRFA010000010.1:211-132260 GCF_020883045.1 Microcoleus sp. CAWBG58
CTCACTACGAACCTGAAGGACTAAAGTCCTCACTACGAACCTGAAGGACTAAAGTCCTCACTACGAACCTGAAGGACTAAAGTCCTCACTACGAACCTGAAGGACTAAAGTCCTCACTACGAACCTGAAGGACTAAAGTCCTCACTACGAACCTGTCGGTAAATTTAACTTATTTATTCGGTTGAGGAGTCATCCGCAAATAAGGCTTAACTGGCGTGTAGCCTTTAGGAAATTTCTCGGCCAACTCTTTCGGGTCGGTAATCGAAGGTACGATGACGCAATCGTCGCCGTCTTTCCAGTCAACTGGAGTCGCAACGCTGTATTTGTCAGTAAGTTGCAGAGAATC
Organism: Microcoleus sp. CAWBG58; assembly: GCF_020883045.1. Classification (NCBI taxonomy): domain Bacteria; kingdom Bacillati; phylum Cyanobacteriota; class Cyanophyceae; order Oscillatoriales; family Microcoleaceae; genus Microcoleus; species Microcoleus sp. CAWBG58. Next base: position 558 of record NZ_JAHRFA010000010.1, read on the forward strand.
AATTACCCGCAAAATTTCGCCAAAATTCCGACCGGTGCTCGCTGGATAAGTAATGCTCAAACGCAATTTCTTCTCCGGGTCAATCACGAATACTGTGCGAATTGTTAAGTTGTTCAGCGAGTTAGGATGAATCATGTCGTAAATGTCGGAGACTTTACGATCGCCATCTGCTAAAATTGGATAGTTGAGAGTAACTTTTTGAGTTTCCTCAATATCTTTAATCCAGCCCATGTGAGAATCCACATCATCCACACTCAGGGCGATGGTTTTCACGCCCCGCTTGTCAAATTCAGATTTGAGACGGGCGACTGCGCCGAGTTCGGTGGTACAGACTGGAGTATAGTCCTTCGGGTGGGAAAACAACACGACCCAGCTATCGCCGGCCCAGTCGTAGAAATTGATTTCGCCTTCAGACGAGGCTTGGGTAAAGTTGGGAACTGTATCGCCTAATCGCAGTGACATAACTGGTTTCCTCTAATTTTATTTAACGACGGTTCTCTATCATCCCATAATTGCCCGGTTTCTCGATCGCACTGTAAATGATTTTAAACTTTTTGGTCGATCGCCGAGCAATTCCACTACTGTAATCTATATGCGACTTTGTTCCTACCGCTAAATTTTGTTGCTATGCTTTACTTTTTGCTGAAGACAATACAGCCTGTTTTAGTTCCCGTGTGTTTTGTCTGTGCCTGGGGTTTAGTTTTGTTGCTGTGCTCTAGTATCGCGCGTGCTGTCGGCGACTCAATGCACAGAGCTCAGCGGATGCACCAAATTCCTTGTGCTAACTGCGTGTTTTTCACTGGCGACTACCACCTCAAGTGTCCCGTTCAACCTAGAATAGCTCTATCTGAAGATGCGATCGACTGTTGTGATTATCGATCGCATTCGGGAATTTACGGTTAAAAAATCCGGCCGAGGCTTGACATATTTCTTAACATTTCTCGCTGTTTCGATTAAACTTAAACTTAAGTTGCGATCGAGAAAATTTCAGGAGTGTACAAAGAATGCTAGTTCAAAAGCTAAACGGCTGCGAAGAGTTTATAGCGGGTGACGGTACTCAACTGCGAGAATTGCTGCATCCAGACAAACAAGCTGTCGAGTTGCGTTACAGTTTAGCCCACGCCACCTTGCCACCGGGAGAAACTTCCGCGCTGCACTCCCTGACCACTTCTGAAGTTTACTACATCATTAGTGGGGTTGGGGAGATGCACATCGACGATGAGGTTCAATTAGTGCAAGTCTCAGATGCAGTTTACATTCCGCCAAATGCCAAGCAGTTTATTTACAACTGCGGAACAGAACCGCTAATATTTATTTGTATCGTCGATCCGGCGTGGCGAAAGGAAGACGAGACAATTTTTCAGTAATTTTTTTTTCAGTGATTTTACTGTTTATAGTTACCAGGCTGTGCCTGGTAATGACTGTCTAGAAGCTTTGTCTCCACCTCCCAAAACACCGTCAACAGCCATAAATTACTGTTAACAACAACAGCACCCAGCCATATGTACCGAGTGATTTCCTCTTTTTTCAACTTCGATGCGGAGTTGCAATAAATCTTCAGATTCACTTGCATTGCTCCCCTCTTATTAGTTGGGGAAGTATCAGTTTTGTTGGTGGGTGCTGCTATTGTTTTTTGATGGGACAGATGTGAGATTAAACAGCGTTTTTACTCCTTAAATTGTATTTTGAATTTCGCTGCGATATCTAGAATTGGTATCTGTCAGAGAAGCTGTTTGTTTGCTTCATATTATTAATGTACCACCTTCTTTTGGAAGCGCAAGTACCTGCAACTAAACTTTACAAAGGTGGGAAGTTCGGCAACGGATTTTGTAACGGATGTAACGGATAGAATTCCCGATTACCCATGATTGACTACCGATTACCCATTAATTTTGCCGTCATTAGGAAGACGGAAGACAATCCTCTATGGGTAGAGATATTGGCGATGAATTATGAAGTTAAATTAAGGAGCGAGCTTTCTGGATGCTCAGTAAAAATAGTAGAGTTCGGCTGTGGCTGCTACTGCTGCGAGAAACAGGGATAATATCGGTATGAAAAAAACCAAACTCATCAAACTGTGCGCCTTATCGCTGAGCATTTTCCTGCTGTGTAGCAGTATCGTAACAGCGGAACCGATTGCGAAGCCTCAACCGCAGCAGACTTATACTAATCAAGAGATTCTGCAAGAATTGCTAAAGGCGAAAGTCGTGTATCTGGGAGAAACCCACGATAGCGTGGCAGACCACCAAGCTCAACTAAAGATTATCCGAGAAATGCAGCGGCAAAATCGTAAAATTGCGATCGCGATGGAGATGTTTCAGCGTCCGTTCCAAAGTGCGATCGACAACTACTTAGCTGGTAAACTGACAGAAGAGCAATTAGTCGAGCAAACAGAGTACGATCGCAGGTGGCGATTTCCCTGGGAATATTACGCCCCATTTTTGCGGTTTGCCAAAGAAAACAAGTTGCCAGTGCTCGCTTTAAATACACCATCGGAAGTAACGAGAAAAGTTGCCTCTCAAGGGTTAGAAAGCCTCACAGCAGAGGACAAAAAATATATTCCGCCAATTTCCGAAATTCGCACCGACAACGCCGAATACCGACAAATGCTGCTCGAAGTTTTCCAAGAGCACCAAAAGGCAGCACAGGGAAATAGTACGGCCTTTGAAAGATTTTTGCAAGCTCAAGCTTTGTGGGATGAAACTATGGCCCAAAAAATCGCTGAATTTGTCAAAGCTAACCCCGATTATCAAGTTGTGGTGTTGGCGGGGAAAGGACATATTATGTTCGGTTACGGAATTCCCAGCCGCGTCGAGAGGCGTTTGGGAGTCGGGAAGGTAAAAATGCGATCCGTTTTATTTGTTTCACCTACAGATAGTCCTTTGTCTGCAAGCAAACCCATGGCTGACTTTGTTTGGCAGCACTTGGAATAGTACAATTATACTCGCAAGCAATAATCGGGAACAGTCAATGACAAACACACCAAAAATACTTGCATTTGCCGGAAGTACCCGCGAAGCATCTTACAACAAACTGCTGGTAAAAGTTGCGGCTGCTGGGGCTAGGGCTGCGGGCGCAGAAGTTACTTATGTGGATTTGCGCGATTTACCGCTGCCGCTATTTGATGAAGATTTGGAAGCAAAGGAAGGAATGCCAGAAAATGCCCGGAAGTTGAAGGAATTGATGGTAGCACATCACGGGTTTTTGATAGCTTCCCCCGAGTATAACAGTTCGATTACGGCTGTGTTGAAAAATGCGATCGACTGGGTATCGCGCCCAGCCCCGGGAGAACCGGGATTGGTGGCATTTACTGACAAAGTAGCGGTAATTATGAGCGCTTCCCCTGGCGGATTGGGCGGTATGCGGGGATTGGTGCATTTGCGATCGATCCTGGGTAATATTAATGTGTTCGTGCTCCCGGATCAGAAAGCCATTCCCCAAGCTTTTCAAGCATTTAATGCTGACGGTACGATGAAAGATCCGAAACAGCAGGAGTCTGTGGAAAATCTCGGTGCTAAGTTGTCTAATGTGCTGTCGAAATTGATCGCGTGAGGTGATTAATTAATTTTGCAGTAGGGACACAATATTGTTGTGTCCCAATCTCAGTATAGCCTTTCTCAAAAAGATGAGGTATAACTGACAGCTTACATAACGCCTTAAACCTATAGGGCAATACGGTTGACTTAAGATAGTCCGAAGAGAGGAACGAAGCAATCGCAGTATCTATTTCTCATCGGATTTTACCTCCAGGGCACTATACCAGTAAACGGTATTGACCTATAGGGCTAAAGCCCAACAACGTACCTTATCTTTCTGATAACCGCTATATCTGTGATTTTGCTAGCTGCATCAAGTGCGATTCAGAGAATAAAACCCTTGAAATGGCATCGTCAAAATTCCCAATATCCGACTAATTTCATTAATAAAAAAGTCTCGCTTGTCAATATAAATTGTACTGCCATTCAATTTAAGAAACTTCCAATCAGTACCTGTAGTCACAGCCCCATAAATACTGGAAATTTGCTCTCCGCTGCGCTGATTAAATAATTGGGAGGCTACCATTTCTGCAATACACTGGCCCAAGCCAGATTTAATACTTTCATTCTTAGCCTCTGTGAGAGTAATGACAGGGGCGCGAATTTCATAGGAATCCTTTGATGCAGTGAGAATATAATCGCAATAGCCGTTCAAACCTGCTTCTACATCTACATTGAATTCTGAACCAGAGAAAAAACCAACTTGAAAATTAAATTGCCGCCTGACTTCCAATAATATTGGGGCAATAATTAACTCAGCGCGAGCCTTTTCAGTATTAATTGCCGTAGCTAAGGACAGGTTTTCAGTTAAAGTAGTTTGCAAATAGGAACTTGGCTGTACCTCCGGGATATCGCCAAACAAATCTAAAGGTTCTTCTACGGTTAAATTAAAAGATTCTCTAACTTTCGCTAAAGTTGTAAAATCGCTGTATGCCACAGGTTGACCTCCTTGCTCGATTTTGGCGATCGCATTCTCAAATTGCTACAATCATAGTTGATTGCCTGTTATCCTCACCCCTAAATTAACATGACATTCACCGGAGATCCAGAGTCAGCACCTGTTTTACCAACAGCCGAAGAAGCAGCGGTTGCCAAAACCAGCAGCCGCGCCTTAGAATCGCACTTAGAAAATCATCCGTCTGGCGAATATCTCAAATTGATATTAGATGAAAAAGAGGGAAAAACAATTGACATACCGGCCGCCGCGTTGCCGCTGTTATTGGCAATTTTGCAACAAACCAGCAGCGGCAATACTGTTAAGCTGATTTCACTTACTAAAGAACTTCATATTTATCAAGCAGCGGACATTCTGGGAGTTTCCGATAAATATATGCGGGAGTTGCTGGATGCTGGAAAAATCCCTTACAAGACAGTCAGGAACAGTCGCCGGATACGTTACGAAGATTTAATGGACTATAAAAAACAAAGTTACGAAGAAAGCAGTAAAATTATGGATATGCTTGTAGCTGAATCAGAAGCACTCGGTTTGTACCATTAAAACATGGCAACTTTAACTGTTATTTACGATGCCAATGTTTTGTATTCGGCATCTCTTCGTGATTTGTTTGTAGAGTTGGCAACTACCGACATAATTGAGGCACGTTGGACTGAATAAATTCACGAGGAGTGGATGAGAAATGTACTTATAAACCGTCCCGATCTAAAGTTTGAACAAGTTTCCCAAACCAAAAAGTTGATGAATGCAAATGTTGAAAATTGCTTGGTACAAGACTATGAGAGAATTATACCAGAATTAGAACTTCCCGATCCGGGCGATCGCCATGTCCTGGCTGCGGCAATTCACTCTCGTTCTAAGTTTATTATTACTTTCAATATCCGAGATTTTTCTGAAGAAGTTCTTGCACCTTACGATATTTTAGCGCAGCATCCAGATGATTTTATTTTACACTTGCTTGACCTCAACTGGCAAACAGTATGCAAAGCGGCAGAAAAGCAAAGAATCAGGCTCAAGAATCCGCCAAAAACGCCGGATGAGTATTTGGAAACGCTGGTAGAATTGGGACTGCCGCTGTCAGCAACTCGGATGCGAGAATTGTGTTATGCTGATTAGCCCGATCGCCTAGTAAAATTTTATTTCATAGAGATAATAGCTACTTAAAGCGCTACCACCAATTGTACCAGTATCGCATCACCCGATCGACCTAAAAGAAAACCACCCGATCGCACATTGGCACACATAGGCTAGAACAAGCATAATTTAACCATCGGTCATCGGTCGGTTATACTTGTCACAAACAGTATGGCAGGCGTGGGAGACTCCTCCGTCACACCTGCCATGCAGTTTTATTTAATATTAGACCTATTGCAAAATAATTTTATGCTATAATGAAGGGTTTGGCTTAAGTGGAGCAGATTGCAGGTTAGATCGGCACTTTAAAATTATGAGTTAGCTCTGGGGTCTAACACTCAAAACCTTTAATTGTAACTCGTGATTTTTTTTTCAACAGGTCTAATATGTTCCAGGATAGCGGTCAGTCCATATTTTATGTTCATTAAGATATTCCTGATTTGAAAGGCTTCTCCCGCAACAGTGAGTTTTTTTTCGTTTGTAGCAGCAATTAACGAAAACAACATCTTGAGATACAAATTAAAGCTTGCTCGCGGTCTTGTAAACCCGTAAATTTACTAGATTTCTTTGCCCAAATAACTCAATATTTTAAAAGTCTAAGTAATTCTATTTACGCCCCGCTTAAAGTTAGGTTGGTAAAGGTTATTATTTGTTTTCCTTTCTCGACTTGCTCCACAAGTGGACTGCTCCCAATCCCAAAAAGGCCAAAAATGAGGCGAAGGGAGAGGAGTTCTCCGGTACGGGAGTAGGAGGAGATTCGTTAATTTCTAAGGTCACAAGCCCCTCTCCTGAAATAGTTCCATTTCGGGCTTCGGTTATATTGTCAGTTGGGCGAGCATCGGGTATACTGGGCGGGGGTTGCAGGGGCGAAAAAGCAACTAGATCTGATTCTATCAATCGCTCCGACGATCTATCAATACTCCGGACAGTTTTTTGAGCAGCGATCCAAAGCCTCATTCTACCGTTAATATTTCATACAGCCGGGAACCCATAAACCGCATTATACCGTTGGTGATTGAAAACTGTCCGGACTATTGATCTATGAAACGTCGAAATATAGAGCCTGTATTTTTGGCGATCGCCAAAATTAGTTGACGTGCCATCAGATCGGATGCCTTTTAATATTGTATCTTCATTTTATGCAACTTCATGTAAAATTGGTATTATGGACGATGTATTTTCAGTTTAATGAACCAATACCAGAGGTAAAATCAACATGGTTGAATCTGTCAAATTGAGCAAAAATCAAACCACCACAGCCGACTGGCGATTAACTCCGGGCTACTTGCATGAAGGTAGGTTAGATTTTGAATCAGCACATATTTTGTTAGGGTATTTCTTGGCAGATAGAACTTCTCTAAATCCACCGGGAGAAAAAGAACTATTTGCTGAAGATGGTATTTTTGAATGGGGACACGCCCAGCCGCTAGAAAAAGTCATAAATTCACGGGAAGATGTGGAGTTTCTGCTCAAAAATCCCAATTTGTTACGCAACTGTATAACCATTATCGAACCTTGGGAACACGTAGGTGTTAACACTCTCGGAGAAGATGTTCGGGCTTCCAAAAACGTTGCCTACATTGCTCAAAAAGTTGCCGACATCGACTCAGTATTATTGCCAGTTTGGTCAACGGGAATCATCGATCCAGAAATAATTGTTCCGGCAATTAGCTGCGGTTATGCCGTAGTAGTAGAAGGAGGCGATCCATCGACATACGATGAATCGACTTGGACAAGTCCAGCCTGTCCGCGAGAGGATATGTTTGCATTAGTGGAAAAATTGCTGATTTCGCGATCGCCCACGAGTGCCCCGGCAATATTCATCTGTGTAGGCCACCAACTGGCTGCTGAAGGTAACATAGGACTGATTCGTCGTGCAGTCAAAGAAGTCCTGGGCATGACATCTTTGGATGGCGATCGCTCCGGCATTGCTCTGAGAACGTTGCAAGAGGTTGCAGGGCGCATCGAAGCAATGGGTAAGACTCTTCAAGTTAAAAAACGTGATGGGCGGGTTGTTGCCCAGGGCTGGAACGATCGGCATTTTGCGGTGACGCGCAATGAATCCAAGGAAGTTGGCGATCGCGTGTTGTTGCCCTATCAGTCTCCAGACGGCGATGCCTTAGATATTCCTTGGGAACTCATCCATGCCCACTCTGTAACAGCAGATGCACATGAAGGTGTCATTGACACGACGATTCAATACGAGCATGAAGTATCAATTTCGATGTTTCACTCAGATGAAGTCAACGAAGAAGCTGTACTGTTTGCTAACTGGGCTTACCGAAGTATTCATGACGCCCTTATTCCTTATCGGCATTTGATAGCTGGAAGTCCTCTGTCATGGCTGATACAACTGCCTGATTCCGTGGAAATTCTTTGTTCGACAGCAGCTAATGGCGAAGTAGTTACAGAATGTTCGGCTACGTGCATTAACTACAAAGACTTTGAAACCAAAAAAATTCGACGTTCTTTTACTTGCCAGTTCCATCCAGAATTGCTGTCAGATTTGCGTGCGATCGGTAACAGCGAAGCTCCATCATATGCAACTTTGAAGAATGATGATGGTGTCCGCTTATTTGTACGACTACTGTATGCAGGTATGCAAGAGTAATGCTGTTAGCTTGCTGTCTTTTGGGAGATGAAGATGACAATTGAACTGAAACTATAGCCTTTCAAGCGAAAGATGAGGTATGCTGAGTTATGCTACAACCCTTACAACACCAACCTTTTCAGGTCAAGATTCGTCCGCGAATCAATGTGAGAAAGGCTATACAGCGCTTATCAGAAAGATTCGCGGACGTTGTTGGGATGCGAGCCCTCTTTGTCTGGGTGGTTTTGTAAGCTGTCAGTCATACCTCATCTTTTTGAGAAAGGCTATATCACAGCAACAGATCATCTTTTGAGCGTTCAATCACTTATTTTGAATTTAGCGCTCATCAGATACACTAGATGTTCGCTCACAATTGAAAACTATCGATCGACCCCTGCCAGTTTTTCTGCTGGAGCCGATCGCAAATTTTCAGTTTTTGATTCGCCAAATATTGCTGAAATTCGGGTTTTTCAATGTCGCTGCGCCACAGGATCGCAGCATCTTCTCCTGTATCTGCGTAGTATCGCTTTCGCCGTCCTGCTTCCTTAAAGCCAAATTTGTGGTATAGAGACAGTGCGACTAAATTAGAGGCTCGCACTTCTAAAGTTGCCCTTTCTAACTGTCTGCGGTTGGCCGATTTTAGCAAAGCCCAAAGCAGAGCTTGTCCCAAACCCTGACCTTGAAAGCGCGGATCGATCGCCAAAATGGTAATGTGAGCTTCTTCTAAAATTACCCACAGACAACCGATACCGATGAGCATTGGGGGAACTTGTAGGGGCGGTGGATGGTGCGTGCGGGCCCGAATCTGTAGGAGCGGTGGATGGTGCGTACCCGCCTGGTTGTGAGCTGATTCAGAACCCTCAGTTTCCCATGTCCACAAACCCAGTAAATCGCTATTAGGACTGTCTAACTCGCGCCTGTAGCCTTCGATCGTCCAAAGTCCGCCAAAACAGAGGCGATCGAGCTCTACTGCACTGTTGAGGTGTTCGGCGGCGAGATGTTTGATTCCGAGAAAAGGCACAGGGGATTTTAGATTTAATAATTACTCAAAAGCATCAATCTGGGCGCTGATGACCCAATTGCTTGCCGTCAATTGTACACTGGAGAACACAGTAAGGATAGTTATTGCGCGATGGTATTAACTCAATCTATCGAAAAAGTGGAATCTGGACTTCAGTATCTGTCTAAGTCTCAAGAACCCAGGGAAAGTCGATCGCCCAATCAAGAGCTTTTACCGCTGACAGCCAGCGTCAACAGTAAGAATCATTTGGAAATAGGAGGCTGCGACGTAACAGACTTGGTAGAGCAATTTGGCTCACCACTGTACATCTTAGATGAAGAAACGCTGCGGGCGACCAGCCGCCAGTACCGAGAGGCTTTTAAGCGGTACTATCCGGGCGAAACTCAAGTGCTCTATGCTTCTAAGGCTTGGAGTTGTTTGGCTGTTTGCGCGATCGCCGCGGACGAAGGTTTAGGTATAGATGTAGTATCTGCCGGAGAAATTAAGACAGCACTAAAAGCTGGCGTGAATCCCGACAAAATCTATTTTCACGGGAATAACAAATCCCGCGAGGAAATCAAACTAGCTGTCACCAGTGGCTGCACGATCATCGCAGATAATTGGTGGGATTTAGAGAATCTAGCAGAGTTGGCAAAATTGGGTGTCAGTCACAAAGCTGGTGAGCGGATACGAGTTATGGTCAGGTTTACGCCTGGAATTGAGTGTCACACTCACGACTACATTAAAACTGGTCAAATCGACAGTAAATTTGGATTCGATCCCAACTCGCTCAAGGATGTTTTCATTTACCTCAACAAGCAGCCGTCTTTATCCTGCGTCGGATTACACGCTCACATTGGCTCTCAGATTTTTGAAGTGAAACCCCACCACGATTTAGCAGATGCGATCGTTAAGGCTTTCAAAGCAGCAATTGGGCAAGGGTTGAAGCCGACAGAAATTAATATTGGCGGTGGGTTGGGTATTCGCTATACTGAATCCGACGATCCTCCAAGCATAGATGATTGGGCTAAGACAGTCTGCGACGCAATGGTAGCAGCTTGCAACAATAATGAGAAGTTGCCATTACCGAAATTGCTTTGCGAACCGGGTAGATCGCTCGTGGGTTCAGCCTGCGTCACCGCTTATACGGTGGGCGCTAAAAAAGTCATTCCAGGAATCCGGACGTATTTATCGGTGGATGGCGGTATGTCGGACAATCCCCGTCCAATTACCTACCAATCAGTTTATCGAGTCCTCGCAGCCAACAAAATGTCTGCTGAGTTAACGGAAACAGTGACAGTTGCTGGCAAACACTGCGAATCAGGCGATATTCTGATAAAAGATGCTAAGTTGCCAGAGTGTCAGTCGGGAGATATTCTCGTCGTTACGGCTACAGGAGCATACAATTACAGCATGGCTTCTAACTACAACCGAGTCCCCAGACCGGCGGCGGTTTTGGTGAAAGATGGGAAAGTTGACACGATCGTAGAGCGGGAAACTGACGAGGATTTGCTGAGGTTCGATCGCCTTCCTGAAAGACTCGGAACTAAAAAGTAAGAAGTAAAACATAAAAAGTAAAAAGTAAGATGATTCATTGGGATTTCTTGATGATTGTTTTTAAACTTTTTACTTTTGGCTTGTTCAGTCACGCGATTGGAATAACAACTGTTCATGGTTCACGGGTTCGAGTGCATCATAGTTCGCGGTTCACAGGCGGTAAGGTTCGATGAACCATGAACAATCAACAATCTGGCTATGACTTTGGCCTCATTCAGTCCTTATTGATTCAGGCGATCGATATTGGACTGGTATTTGCCCTTGCGTATTTGGTGCTCGTCATTGTCGGGGAGCGCCGGACGCTTTGGATGGTACGGGGATTTATTATTTTGATGCTGGCGGCGGCGGTGAGTAACTGGGCTGGATTGAGGCTGTTGCACGTGGCGCTCAACAGCTTGGTAACGGGTTCTGCTGTGGCAATGGCGGTAATATTACAGTCGGAGTTTCGCCGATTTCTGGAACAATTGGGTCGGGGGGAAATTATACAACTGTTTGGACGCGATCGCCGACCAACTCCCGAACCAGACAGCGTAATAGATGAAATTGTGGACGCAGTAAAAGAACTTTCGCAAAACCGCACGGGCGCTTTATTAATTGTAGAAACAGATTCTCCGATCGACGATCGGGATTTTTCAGTTCCGGGAGTGAAGCTAAATGCGGAAGTCTCTAAGGAATTGTTGCAAACTATCTTTCAGCCGCAAACTTTGCTGCACGATGGGGCTGTTTTGATTCGGGCTTCGCGGATCGTGTCGGCTGGGGTAATTTTGCCTTTGTCGGATCGCAGCGCCTCGCGGCAGTTGGGAACCCGCCACCGGGCAGCGATGGGGATTACGGAACGGGTGCAAGCTTGCGTGTGCGTCGTGGTGTCGGAGGAAACGGGTTCGATTTCTCTGGCGCAGATGGGAACTTTAAATCGACCTTTGACTAGCAGCAAACTTAAGGAATTGCTGGAAGCAAAGCTGTTTCCGTCGGATGGAGAAAGAGTGGTGACTCCAATTCCCATCGGCAGTCTCGGACGGCAGATAGGATTGAAGGGAGTGACACTGTTAAAACGGATACTGCGCCGTTAGTCGGGTAATCGGGAGAAACCATGAGTCAAGGAATTTGCTTGGAAAAGTTGCCTGCGGATCTAAAACTAGAACTACTGCCTAAGCACATAGCAGTGATTATGGACGGAAACGGGCGCTGGGCTAAGAATCAGGGGTTGCCGCGGATTGCGGGACACCGCCGGGGGGCTAGCGCTCTCAAGGATCTGCTGCGCTGCTGCAAAGATTGGGGAATTCCAGCTTTAACAGCCTATGCTTTTTCGACGGAGAATTGGGGGCGGCCGGCCGGGGAGGTGGATTTTTTGATGAGTTTGTTTGAGGGCAAGCTGCGGCAAGAATTGCGCGAGATGGTGGACGAGGACGTGCAAATTCAATTTATGGGGAATTTGCAGGCTTTGCCGAAGTCTTTGCAGGCGGAAATCGAGCGCTCTGTGACGGCTACTCAGCACAATCGGGGGATTTTGTTTCGGGTGGCGACGAATTACGGCGGCCGCCAGGAGATTGTACAGGCTTGTCGGGCGATCGCCACTCAAGTACAAGAGGGCAAGTTGCAGCCAGAGGAGATTGATGAGGTTTTATTTAAACGCTATTTGTATACTGCTGATGTTTGCGATCCGGATTTGCTGATTCGGACGAGCGGGGAAATGCGGCTGAGCAATTTTCTGCTGTGGCAAATGGCTTATTCGGAAATTTACATTACTGAGACGCTGTGGCCGGATTTCGATCGATCGGAATTTCACCGCGCTTTGTCTGATTATCAGCAGCGCAGCCGCCGATTTGGCAAAGTCTAACGATTTTGGATTTTGGATTTTAGATTAATTTTTCAGTTTGCAATTAGGTATTGATTCTGAAGTATATTCATCAATCTAAAATCTAAAAACGATTTTGGAATTTTGGATTTTGGATTTTAGATTAATTTTTCAGTTTGCAATTAGGTATTGATTCTGAAGTATATTCATCAATCTAAAATCTAAAATCGCAAATCTAAAATCTAATTAGGGGCCTGAGAAAACGGCATCTTCAATGTCGTGACGCGAGAGGGAGTATTTGAAGGCTCGCTGAATGTCTTGGCCGTCGGCTCCGGCGTCAATATAGCGGACAGTGAGTTGGTCGATATCGAGGGAGAGTTCTGCTTTCCAGGTAGGTCGATCGATCTGCCAGCAATGGAGTTCTCGCCGATCTTGCTGGCAGCCGCGGCCCCTTAGCCACTGTTCGATTTCTGGCAGTGGATGGCTGTACAAAGGAGTTTCAGCGGAAGGAAGAGTCATAGGATTTTAGATTTTAGATTTTAGATTTTAGATTGGGGGATTCGGGGATTGGGCATTTGAGGGTTTAATTGCCACGAATTAGCCCGATCGCGATCGCCAGTACCAAGCATCCGACTAAAGTAGCCCCCATGATAAATAGAGCGAATATTTCGCCTGGTGACAGAGGGCGATCCGTGGGATCTAGGTAAGCCGAGTTAGAAGTTTTTTTACTCGATCCCGAAACCGGAGTGTTGAAGCCCGGGGGCGACTGAATCACGTTCAGGCGAGAATAACCTATTTTGAGGTCGTAGGCGAGGCGGCGTTCTGGATTGCTGAGGGTAGCGTAGGCGTTGTTAAGCTGTTGAAATTTGGCGGTAGCGACTGCTGGTGGCAAGTCGGTAGTATCGGGATGGTAGAGTTTGCTCAGTTCCCGGTACGATCGCCGAATTTCGATCGCGGAGGCTGAAGGATGCAGCCCTAACAAGCCGTAATGACTGGAACCCAAGGGGGTTTTTCCTGGTGTTTTCTGACTTTTGTTTTTCGCAGTTGCCTCGTTTCCTGCCACCGAAGCCCCTCTCTGCCGATTGTTGATAATATTTGATTATTTTACCCCAGAGTTGAGTGTAGTGCCACTGTCTGCCAGATCGAGGGGTTGAGTGCGGGCGATGATTGGTGGGTAAAGTGCGATCGACCCCAATTACTTGAAACTATGAATCGCGCGATCGTAAATTCCGTACATCCTCCAGGCTCAGCCCTGTGGTTTGGCTGATGGTTTCGTCATCTAGGCGTGAAAGTAATTGTCGGGCGATCGTCAGCTTTTCTTCTCGCTTTCCTTCTTCTTTTCCTTCGTCTCGTGCTTCCAGAGTAGCTTTCAGAAGCGCTCCCTGTTGGTCATAAATAAACTGTTCTACTTTTTCCAAATTCGTTACTTCTTCCGGGCTTAAATTTGCTTGATTTGCAATATTAAATGCTTTATGGATTTCGGGTATAATATCCATCGTTTCTGGCACTGATGTTAGACTTCTGGCATATTTCATGAAATAAATCCATTTGTCAGCCAACGTCTCTAGTTCCTGCTCTTTTTTTGCAAACTTCGGCAATTCTACAAATACTAACTCCACATCATTTTCGGGATAAATTAAGTTGGTTTTTACTTCTTTATACACAAACCTAGAAATTAAATTCTCACTCTTGGGAAACATTTCAAAATCAGTTATTGTTAAAGCAATCACTGGCTTGAGCATTCGATATCCTTCTCCTGCTTGTAATTGAAAGGCGTAAGTTTTGGCTGCATTGTACAATACTCGCTTCCCGAAAGATTGCACGTTGATTACTTGCATTTCGATGATTACTAAAGTGCCATCCCTGAGTTTGGCTTTGACATCGAGATAAGTATCTTTTAAGCCTTCAACTTTTGGGGGGAGATTTGGGTTGATGATTTCTAAATCTTCAATGGTGGGATTTCCTTCGTACACTAGGGCGTTCAGAAAGCTGATTAGGATGTCTGTGCTTTCTGATGAACCGAAGATTTTTTTGAAGGCGTAATCGGTTTTTGGGTTGATAAATGTCATAGTTGTAATGTAGTAGGGTAAGAATTAAATTAGTTTATCCTCGCAGGAAGTTTTAGGAATCGTCCGATCGCAAATTCTGCACGTCATCAATGCTAAGCCCGGTAACTTGGGCGATCGTGGCATTATCTAGCTGGGAAAGTAATTGTCTGGCGATCGCCAGCTTTTCTTCTCGCTTTCCTTGTTCTATGCCTTGTTCTATGCCTTGTTCTATGCCTTGTTTTATGCCTTGTTTTATGCCTTCGTTAAGCGACTTAATAATTGCTCCCTGTTGGTCATAAATAAACTGTTCTCTTTTGTCCAAATCTTCCACTTCCTCTCGGCTCAACTTGGCTTGATTCGCAATATTAAAAGCTTCTTTTATTTCTGGTATGGTATCCATTGTTTCTGGAACCGATGTCAGACTTCTCGCATTTTTCATGAAATAAATCCATTTATCTGCTAAAGTTTCAAGTTGCTCTTCTTGTTTGGTAAACTTCGGCAACTCTACAAACACTAAATCTAGATTATTTTCGGGATAAACAAAGTTTTTCTTGACTTCTTTGAAGACAAATCTTGAAATAAATTCTTCACTTTCGGGAAACATTTCAAAATCCGTAATTGTTAGAGCAATCACTGGTCTCAACAGTCGATAGCCTTGGGCTGCTTCCAATTGAAAAGCATAGGTTTTAGCTGCATTGTACAACACTCGCTTCCCAAAAGACTGGACGTTGAGCACTTGCATTTCAATAATTACTAAAGTGCCATCGATCAGTTTGGCTTTCACATCGAGATAACTATCTTTTAAGCCTTCTAGTTTGGGAGGCAGATTCGGGTTAATAATTTCTAAGTCTTCGATGGTGGAATTGCCTTCATAAATTAAGGCGTTGAGAAAGCTGATTAGAATCTCTTTGCTTTCTGAGGAACCGAAGATTTTTTTGAAGGCGTAATCTGTTTTCGGGTTGATAAATATCATAGTAGTCAGATTTAGTTTTAAGGTTATCGGTTTGGTGGCGAAACAACGGGATTTGAGATCCGTCAAACGGCTGATTTTGTTTCAGGTAATGGCTTGACATTTTCTGGCAAATGTGAGTTGCCGATCGCCAGCACGGGCTCATCGTCCCTGTGTTCGTTATCGATCGGCAGTTGGCAAGAAATCAATTCTGTGACGATCCGATCGCCCAAAACATCTTCCCAATCCTGCAACTGTTCCCTGGCTTTGATCGGCTCGTTGACAGCTACATCTACGCCCATTTGTTGGAGGTTGAGGCTGTGGGCTGTCGATCGACGATTGACAAACTCCACCAGCCAAACGCTCAATCCGACTGCGGCCATCAAAGGCAACACAATCCGGTAATCGCGGGTTAATTCAAACATCAATAGAATGGCTGTCAGCGGTGCTCTAGCGCTACCTGCGAGGACGGCGGCCATACCCACCATTGCGTAGGCGGCAGGGCCTGCGACTCGATCGCTCAATGCCGGGATCATTTCCAAAAAGATGCCGTAAGCCGAACCCAAGGAAGCTCCCAAAAACATCGCCGGAGCGAAGATACCACCCACTAAACCGCTACCAAGGCTGATAGCTGTCACCGCCAGTTTGACGAATAGCAGCAACAGCAGCAAAGACAAGGAAAATTTGACATCTTGGAGCATTGCTTGGACTGTTTCGTAGCCCACACCCAAAACTTGAGGCAATTGCAGGGCGACTAAACCGACGATCGCACCGCCGATGACGGGATGAAGCGGCCGGGGCAGTCGTCCGAGCCAAGTAAATCCTCGGGTTTTTCCTTGAAAACAGCGATCGGCCAATTGAATTGCTTCTGTATAAGCTAGGGAAACTCCGCTCGCCAAAAGTCCCAATCCTATGTACAGCGGCAGTTCTAGCGGGCTGCGGACATCATAGACAGGCAAAGCAAAGGCAGGCTGAGCGCCCAAACAAATTTGAGCGATCAGGGCCGAAACTACGGCGGAGAGCAAGACAACGCTGACTGACGAAGTGGCAAAAGTGCTGCCGAGCACGACTTCTAAGGCAAAAAAGACTCCGGCGATGGGAGAGTTAAACCCCGCGGATAAACCTGCTGCTGCTCCCGCGCCGAGGAGCAAGCGCTGCCGTTCTGGGGAAAGCTGCAAGATTTGAGCTAGCAGCATTCCGAAGTTGGCGCCGATTTCCACGCTGGGGGCTTCCGGGCCGAGGGAGGCGCCGGTGCCCAGGGATACTGAGGCGGCTACCATTTTGGTGATGGGTTTGAGCGGGGAGAGTTCTTGCAGCCCCCGCGTCGCGGCAATTAAGGATGACATATTCGGGCCAAAATCGCGAAACCGCCACCGCATCAGCCCGATGATGACTCCGCCGAGGGTGGGAATGCACGCTAGAGTCCAAGATCCCGAAGAGGCGATCGCCCCCATAAAGTCTTCCAGCATCAGGCTGTGGATCAAGTGGATCAGGTAGTGAAATGTGACGACGCCTGCGCCAGTAACTCCCCCGATCACTAGGGAGAGGACGAGCAGGAGGGTTTCTGGGTTCGGATGCAGGCGGCTGAACAGCGGGCTGAGGCGGGAGGAATGGGGAGTTTCTGCGGTTGGGCCGGGCGGCAGCAGCTCCACAGGATGGGTGGCTTTCATTTAGCGGTTCATTCTTCTGTGAGAAGTTAGATAAATATTACATTTTATTTCTTATTTTCATTTTGAGTGATTTCAGAGGAATTGACAAGTTAATTAAGGCGTATTTTATGGCAGATTTTTGGGGCTGGCGGCTGGGATGGAATGACCGCTTCTGAGGGTGAGTGAATTTTAGCTGATAATTGTATGCTCAGTTACATTGAAACTTAGATAAACTGAGTGATAATCCTAACTAACTATATCTATAGTCTTATAGTTTCGGGCGAAAGTTTGTAGTGAGGACTTCAGCCCTCGGGGAATAGGACTAAAGTCCTCACTACAAACCTAATTTGAGATTTGAGATTAAACAAAAAATCTCAAATCGAAAGTTTGTAGTGAGGACTTCAGTCCTCAGGGAATAGGACTAAAGTCCTCACTACAAACCTGTTTGATGGTGGCTGTTCGATCGCAACTATAGCAATTGCCACAACGGTGAGGACATAAATAACCTCATGAATAGAACCGATATCCGTCAAGGATAAATGGTTTAATTGCCGTACTGTGCAACTTTCAACTATCAACTCTATAGGGCCCGCACTCTTGGCAGGGCCCCTACAACTGTCAACTGTCAACTGTCAACTGTCAACTGCTATCATATCGGTTGTTGCGCGGCCGGGATTCTGGGTTTGGGTTTGGCGATCGACATTAGCGGATCGCCGATGGTGGCGACTTTCCAGGGCGGGGATTCTAGCTGGCGGGCTGCGATCAAAAAGGGTGCCCCTCGTTTTAGGCGATCGACCATTATTTTAGGTGGAATAAATGCAGATAACAAAGGTTCGTTGACGCTGCCGACATAGGCGTAAGCACC
Organism: Microcoleus sp. CAWBG58; assembly: GCF_020883045.1. Classification (NCBI taxonomy): domain Bacteria; kingdom Bacillati; phylum Cyanobacteriota; class Cyanophyceae; order Oscillatoriales; family Microcoleaceae; genus Microcoleus; species Microcoleus sp. CAWBG58. The sequence continues at coordinate 18,636 of NZ_JAHRFA010000010.1, forward strand.
ATTTTGCAACCACCGGCCAGCAACGGTATTTGCATCATCTGGATCTGCTGCTGACCAACTGTGAATCATGTGGATTGCTGCGGGAAATTTCAGTTTTGGTATATCCTCAACCACGGCGTCACCGTTACCGACTTGGAATGATTTGGGATAGCCTTTGGAATTAATTAATATTAAGTCAAATGTCCACGGTTTGGATGCTACTAAACTCCGCCACAATTGAAGGGTAGACTCGGGTTTTTGCACTAATTCGACATTCAAACCTATGCTTTTTAGTCCGCTAGCTGCTGACTCCATTTCATATTTTCCCCAATTTCCTTCTTTTGGGTAACTGTCATACAGCATAGCTGTTTCGCTGTCGAGAAATATGGCGCACATGGCTTGATAGATCGATCGCACTTCCGATCCGTAAATCCAGCCAGCCGCGGCCCAACGTTCGCCATTGGGATGCCGTCCCAAACCGTCGGTAACAGCTAATTGTTCATCTTGCTTTTGCGGAGATTGATATTTTACTGCTAGTTGGCGTACAATCGCGATCGAGTCGATCGCATCTCCGAGTTGAGAGTAAAAATATCCGGTAGATTCGACAGCTTTAGTAACTGCTGTTTGCAGAGTTTTCCACTGTGCAGTATTAAGGTTATCATTGGGTTTTCCGAAGTTGCCTTCGAGAAATACTAAAGGTTGGCCGCGGGCCGCTGCTAAGGCAACTGCGGCTAAACGTGCTGAGTCATTTTCTGATGTGATTACTACTCCTGGCGGTTCCCAGCCGAGTTCCGTCCATTTTGCTTTTAAGGTTTCACGATCCGTGGCATTCCAGGCTGCTGCCGTTGCCTTCAGCATTAATTGTTGGAGTTTTTGACCTTTTGGCATCTCCTGTTTGATGCTTGGTAAACGGAGGATTTCGGCGGGTTGGAAGCGCTGCAAAAACATCGGCGCATATTTCTTATCTTCCATCAGAATTGGCCAGCGTCCCTTGAGATTCCACTTTTGGATTGCGGCTAAGAATGTGGCTTCGTCGGGGACTAAAACTATGCGGTTGACTGTTGGGATGTTCTCGCGGATCAGGCCGACTCGCAGGCCTATTTGCACTGGCCAGGGTTCTTGTTTGGCTGAGGCGGGGAGTTGAAAAGGTTTTTTGAGAAGGCGATCGCACCCGATGCCGATTGTTGCTAGGATGGAAATAAGGGCGATCGCTAGCAATTGAAGTTTTAACTGTTTTTTCATGAGGGAAGGGAAGAGCAGTAAAAAACTCTATCGCCAACACTATAATTTATAAGTATATTTTTATACTAATACCGGATTTTCGAGGCATGACACAAAGAAAGATTGTAAGTGCGATCGGGATGGCGACTGTTTGGGCGATCGGCTTAGCAACTACAGGTTTAATAATTTTCGCAGCCAATGGTTCGTCAGTCAAGCATCAAATCCGACAATTGCTTGTAGCGAGGGAATGCCGGGGGTGCAATCTTTCCGGGGCCAATTTGAGTGCAGTTTTTCTCGAAGGCGTCAATTTAGAAAAAGCCAACCTAAAAGATGCCAATTTGTGGAGTTCCCATTTAGTAAATGCTAACTTGAAACAAGCAAATTTGGCTGGTGTTTACCTGATAAGCAGCAATTTGGTAGGGGCTAATCTGGAAGCAACCAATCTGGAAAGTGCTTGGTTGGAGGATGCTTATTTGGGAGGTGGTAAGTTAAAAAATGCTAATTTTAAAGGTGCTTTTATGAAAGGTATTTTTCTAGTTAATGCTGACTTGGAAGGAGCGAATTTGGAGGGGGCAAATCTGTGGATGGCGAATCTGGAAGGTGCTAATTTGCAGGGTGCTAATTTGAGAAATGCTTTGCTGTTGGAGACAAATTTGACCGGGGCGAATTTAAAGGGCGCGGTGATGCCTGACGGCACGCCGCACGAATGAAAGTCTGTTGTAGGGTGCCTCGCCACCAACCGTTCCAAAGAGCGATCGACCATCTATGAGCGACGCACCAGAGTGGTAAAGTTGTAGGGTGCGTCGCCGCCAACCATTCCCAAGAGCGATCGACCATCTATGAGCGACGCACCAGAAAGTCGATCGATTGAGAGGCGATAATTGACACTTGTCAGTTACCAATTACAATCTAATATTGCATTCTTTACCTTTACTTCCCTTTTTTGATAAAGGCATCACGGACGGAATAGCATATCTTCTGGTTTGTACTTGAGTTTGAGTTTGTCTCCACTTACTTCTATAGCTGTAGAGAACTTAATGTATCTGCGATCGGGGATTGTGAATAGGCGATCGCTACCTCCTGCTAGAGATTTAACAAATTCTTGAACAGTTTGATTTTTATTAGATGGGCGGCGGTAGAAAGTTTCCAGCCGCCGCCACAGTTTAGGAAAAATTGGCGGTAATTCGGCAAGATTCACGGGCGGTTTGATGGTAACTCCTTTGTTAGAAACATCGTTTGACCAAATTCCTTTATCTGCTTTTCTAGCAGCCTTCACAGCTTCAGTCATGACATCCCGCAGTTCTTGATAGAGGGTTTCATAGAACATGGGATAAACCCATCCTTCTGCAAGGAGTTGGTAATTGATACTTTGCTGGAGTAAATCGGACTCCAAGAAAATAGGCGTACCATCTGCTTCAGGAGAATCGCCCGCAAACGCAAAACAAACAGGCCTGCCATTTTTGTCAGCCTGGCCGGACAAGATATATCCCGGCAATCCGTTTTTATTGCCACCCAATAGTTCAATATTGCGGGCGGTAGCATCCGATGAAAAAGGTTTTTTTGCTGCTTTTTCCAGGGCGTCAACTGCTTCATATCGAAGTTGGACTTCTCCTCCTGGTTTAATATCCACTCGTCCTTCGAGTTGGTCAAATAGGGTATCATCATCTGCGAGAAATCTTACAGAGTCACCATCTGGGAAACCGCTGGTAGGATTGAAGACACCTTTAATAGTGATAAATGACACGATTCAAACCTCCCGATCGCTACTTGTATTGCAGGGACTTTACTATGATACACCAGAGGCAGCTTCGATTAATGCACGTTCGATCGCGATCGCTCCGAAATTCGGGTTAAATATTTATTCGTTCGATCGGCGATCGAAATCGCTTTGTAATCCGCCTTAACTCAAAGAATACACCACCCCGATCGCCCTGCCGGTGAGAAAAAGTGACCAGCTTTTGTTAAGGTTTGTAAATGCGTAAATTGTTGAATTAGGGGAAAGGGCGATCGCACTTGCAACCTTGAATACAGATCCGATCGATTTGGAATGCGAATAAACTTAATCGAGCTGATGTCGGAAATAGACTTGAACTCAAAATCAGATATCTCGGCTGTTCGCTCCAACGCAGTGTTCGATCGCTTGTTAGGCGATGCTTCTTGTTTAGGGTAGCTTGTGAAAGTTAAAGGACATTTGAAAAAAAACGGATTCCTGGAGCAAACATATACTCGCCCCCCCTTGCCACTACCCACCCACCTGGATTTGGCAGGTCAAATTTGTTAGTGCCATTTACCAAAGGAATTTTAGTATTACGTGCAGCACTGAGGATCGGATCTACGCCTCCATTAGCATGGGGCTTATTTGCCTCATTTACCCAGTCATTCATTAAAAACTCGAACTGGTTAACAATTGATGTTTGGAACGCCACGAACAAAAGACCTCTCTCATCTTGAGGTTTATCTCCTATTTCTTGACCAAAGGTAATACCGCGTCGAAGGAGTAACTTCTGAAAAGTTCGCTCCTTTATACCAAGATCTCTTACATCATCATCCCTCGGATTTACCTTGCGAATGTGTGCTGCGAAAGGACAGATTAGTCCACTTGGATCGGGTAGGTTGAGCGGATATGGATCGTTCGGTAGCGATACAGTTGTTGCTTCAGTAAAGGTGAAATAGTTCTCACCTAATTCTTGTTCTCCACGGTCAACATTGGGATCGCGCATTATCGGCCATCCAGATGCCCATCGACCGACAAGCAACGCACCAAGTCGCTCTGGAGAAAGGTCTGGATCGAAACCATTTTGACGTAGAGTTTCAGATGCTTCAGCAAGGAATGTATGAAACCCCTGCACGTTCTGAGATAATCTCCGATAGACTAAGAACGAGCCATTTACTGCCCAAGCAGGTCCAGGAGGATCAGAATTTGGACGACTCGATTCTGGTTTATCTTTAAGCTGTCTCAAGTAGCCAAACAAAAAATGACCTGGCCATACTAGAGGACGACCAGGTGCAGCAAATCTACTACGGTAGATATCGAATGCTGAATCTTCTGGCCATGTTCGTGGTTCGATAAAATCATCTGGTGCAATGGATTTGCGCCCTCTAATTGCTGGATGCGAAATGCCATCCTTGAAACCGAAGTGTTCATGCCCAGCCAGTGCACCAGGTCGAACTCGACCTCGATCGACATGAATTCGCTGTAGTCCCTGCTGTTGTGCTGAAGTGATGAGTTCCTCTTCAGCTCTCACCGCCCAATCAAGATTATCAGTTGCGATAATAAGAAGTACATCTGGACGACGAGAACCAGCCCCAAACATCCAAGTTTCTGGTGCTCCTGGTTTACCACTGCCCCGAGGCGGGTCGCCAATGGAGGCTGCTCTCTCTTCAAGTCCTAGTTTAAAAGCTTTATCGTCGAAATCCTCAATATCTGGTACGCCGAGTTTCGCAAGTCCTTGTGCTGAAATTGCACAGTTGAGAAACAAGAAGTCAAGATTGTCGGGTTCGTACCCTAACTTCAAGCGCATCGCCTTCCACATACTGTGAGCAGCAAGAACCTCTCTGGCAGTCCACAGTCGTGGAGCGAGTGACTTGAGCCACAGTCGTGCTGGCTCTGGATCGACAATTTGAAGGAACAAGAAGTGTTGGCTATCCTTCTTGAAGCCTGGCAGGACATTGCCTTGGATGTCATCAAGATCTAAGACTGGCTCTTCCAACATTACATCTCTCCTCGTGTTCTATTTGTGGTCATGCGGCTAGACATACTACTAAGCGCAGTTACTACACTTGAAGGAGTTACAGCCACAGGAGTTGGTAATGGAAATGGGCGTATACCAGTGCAACCGATCGCTCGGGGCAACGGAATTGGTTGGGGGTCACTTACCAAAACTCCGACACGCACATTGATACGAGCTGCAATCTGGGCACCAAATTCGATTTGCTCGCCACCAATCTTGATATCTGAAACTGTGTAGCCCTTGCTCTCAGGTACTGAGTACACAGCACGAACTATATAGGATTTATTTGGATCGGCATCCTGTGAACCTCGTAACACTTTCCAGAATGCATCGGCTGGAGTTGCATCAGGAGTTTCCCAACCGCTCCAATCAACATCACTCATATACAATCCAACTGGATTCTCAATGGTAATGAAGCGGTTTTCCCCCGAAAACTGATTGATGGCATCTCCAATACTCGGATCGCTCTGACGTGCTTCATCACCGTACCGGGCACATTTAATCAGTCCTTGTGCATCTGTAATGGGATTACCAAGACCATTAATTCGCAAAATACAAGACCGCGACACAATGTTCACCTGGGCACCAAGCGTGTTGTTCGGTTGCTGCATATGTACAGCAAATTCGTTGTTGTAACGGTTGTACCAGTCGTATTTACCACGGCTGTCAACTAAATCATCAATCGAGATTGATTGAATTCCAGTAATCTCCCGATAGACATCTACTAATAGATCGCGTGATTCCTCTGAAGTATAGAACATGAAATTGTAATATTCTGGAGGCTCACTCGTGAAGATAACTTCTGTAATCTTGTTGTCGCTGTTACGTTTGACACCCCATTCGCAATATTCATCTTGAATTCGGGTAATAACGGATGAACCATCCTGGAGATTCAAACGTTGCCGTCGATCTAGATAGGTAAATTTCTCATTTGTGTTGTTGAATTGCTCATCAAAGCTTGTCGGGAGTGCTGACCAAATAACATTCTTCAGTTCCGAAGAGGACAGGATAGGCATTGATGCTGGATTATATACGCGTAAATCACTGTCGGAACGCCCCCATCCTTGCAATTCTTCTAGCGCATCACCATAGAGATTGCTTTCATACTGCTCATTGATAAAGGCACTCCATAAGTCTTTTAGTCCAGAAACACGCTCAAAATCAGTCAATTTTGCGGTTGGCTCAAATACCCACATTTTCAATGCTCCTTTAGATACCTTAAACAAGACAAATTACACTTTTTACTCTGCCTTAACTCAAAGAATAAACCAGCTCGATCGCCCTGTCGGTGAGAAAAAGTGACAACCTTTTGTAAACTTGCGTAAATTCCCCGATCGCCCTGCCGGTGAGAAAAAGTGACCATTGTAAAATTCTGTAAATGGGTAAATTGTTGAATTAGGGAAAGGGCGATCGCACTCTTCACCTTCATTTCCCGTTATTTGATGAGGAGATGAAGGAGTGACGAAGTGCGATCGGCTTACTATTCAAACACTTTTAAAACTTTAGACAACCCCTAAGATATCTTGTAGAACAGGATTTCCAGATCGCCCTAGATAGTTTTAACAGGTGGTGTCTACTTACAGCAGACCCCAGTCTACAAAAAGGTCGCGAGGATCGTAAAGACGCAAAAGTCTGACCAATTCTTTCAAATCCTCCATTGTGGTTGGGCAAACACATCCAGCACTACCTGGTGAATGTCTTTCGTTCCAATCAACATGAAAGCCGAAGGCATCGCGATCGTCAATCTGGGTGAAATGTTTAATTAGAGGAACAAAGACTGGGCCAATCCCATCATTTTGATGAAAGTGAGCAACATCGTAATTGTCCTTGCCACTCGCCCAATCAATATCCCCGATGACGTAGCGTCCTTGAGGAATTGGCTCTAAACTGCCTGCATCACTATCTTCAGGAAGATTAAAATTCTGTTGTGTGTCACTAATACCTGAAACAACAGAAAGCGAGTTAAGAATGTTTCCCTGAGAACTGATAAAGTCTAGTGACAACCACTCCAGCCCGTCGGAATTTACGTCATTGGTGCGAGTCAGACGGCAATAAATCCGTTCTAACATTGGTTCAGGCAAACGTTTGCGTGACTTAGCAAGTGCAGCAGCAAGTGTTGCTTTTGTTTTGGGACCGAAAATCCCGTCAAGCTTGAGATTATTCTCACCTTGGAACCGTGCAACAACTTCTTTAGTGACAGCAGTATAGCTATTCGGCTGACTGTCAAGTTTGAGAAAACCGCGTTCTGCTAATGCACAATTAAGGATGTAGCAATCTTCGCCGGCAAATCCTTCCTTTAGGGTACGGGTAATCTTCAGGGGAAGTTCTGGTGGCTGATAGGGTTTTTGCAGAGGGGTAACAGCATTATCGGACGGAGTAATTTCGATATCATCACCTGGCCATCCATCCCGTCGGAATAAGGCTTCTTCTTTATTGCGACGAATTACCAATCCTGGTAGCACTTTCCCAGCGCCATGAATCCAGCGATCGAATTCACGGGCGGCTCCCTCGTAGTCTTTCCCGTTGAGCTTACGCAGAAGTGTTGATTTTTTTAAGGCTCCCGATCCGAAATTAAACGTGAACGAAACGAGTGCATCAAACATACCTTGTTTGAGAGAAACTTTGCACAGGTCATTCACTGCTGCTGCCTTCTGTTCCACTTCCAAATTTAACCAGCGTGAAGCGTCAGCCTCAGTAATGACATCACCTTGTTTTACAGCCCTATTTTTATCAATGTGATGAATTGATCCATAACCAATTGTCCATACCCCGACTGGATCAATATAAGCTCCAATTCTTCCATCAGCCAGTTTGCGATGTAGACCTTCTGACTCTTTGATGAGGTTTAAGCAGTCTTGACTTGGTTGCATATTTATAATTATTTCTCCTTTTTATCTTTCCCAATCAAAACCCAAACCATATCGCCCTGCCGGTGAGAAAAAGTGACAACCTTTTGTAAACTTACGTAAATTTCCTTAAAGACTGCTAGCAGTCAATCGATTTTAGATGTTAAATTTTAGATAATGGAATTAGCCTCACCGCCCGTACCGGGGGCTTGTAACCCTATTGCTTTCGGTCAATTGTGTAAATTTGTTTAGATTTCCTGAAAAGCAACTCGCACTTATGAAACATCAGTAATTTACTGAATAGGTCAAAATGGCAAGCTATGAAAGGACAAGAGGCGATCGCCCTAATCGATAATCTGTTACAATCTCTTAACAAAAAGCAAAAACTCACTGACATTCAATCCCGCGTCTTTCTGGAAACTTGGGAAGGAGATTCTTATCAAGAAATAGCCGATCGCCACAAATACGAACACGACTATATCAAACAAGTCGGTTCGCATTTGTGGCGCAATCTCTCTCAAATTCTTGGCGAAAAAGTCTCAAAGCAAAATCTGCAAGCAGTCTTGCGCCACTACCAGGATTGCAGTGCGGGCATCCAAGATTGGGGAGAAGCGATCGATGTTTCCTATTTTTACAACCGCTTGCAGGAATTAGAAACATTAGAAACTTGGATTAGCAGCAATTCTACTCGTGCGATCGGTATTTTTGGACTTGGCGGCATTGGCAAAACTTCTCTGTCTGTCAAACTCGCCCAGCAAATTCAATCTCAATTTGAATTTGTTATCTGGCGGAGTTTGCAGCAAGCACCGACATTAGATGTTATCGTCAGCAATATTTTACCAATTTTAACTAATTCATCAGCAACAAATAATTCTATTCTCGCTCTCATGGAACAGTTGCGCCACAAACGCTGCTTGTTAATTTTCGACAATCTGGAATCGATTTTACAAGGGGGAAATCGCAGCGGACAATATCAACAAGGTTATGAAGATTACCGACAGTTATTTGCGCGCATTGCTGACGAAACTCACCAAAGTTGTCTGATTTTAACCGGACGAGAACAACCCGGCGGGTTTGCCGCGCGATCGGGCGAAAATTCACCCGTGCGATCGCTCAAACTCTTCGGACTTTCACCGCCTGTATGCCAGAAAATCCTCGCCGATAAAGGATTAAAAGCAACGCTATTGCAGTGTCAAGCTCTTGTCAACTACTTTGGCGGCAATCCCCTTGCTCTGAAACTTGCTGCAACGACTATTCAAACACTTTTTGGCGGTGACATTCACGTATTTTTACTGCAAGGAAATACTGTTTTTAGCGATTTGTGGGATTTGCTCGATCGCCAATTCGATCGCTTGTCTCCCCTGCAACAACAAATCATGTACTGGATCGCCATTAATCAAGAAGGAGCGACCCCTGCGAAGTTAAAATCGGAAATTTTGCCCCAAGTTTCGGGACGGCAACTGATGGAAGCGTTAGAGGCGCTGGCTGAACGATCGCTAATTTTCGATGAGCGATCGCTTAATTATACCGCATCCAGCAGTTTAATGCTACAACCTGCGATCGGCGAGTATGTTAGAGAACGATTCCTCGAACGAAACTGTCGATCGAGCAATATCGAACTTTTAATAAATGCCCGGAATTAGTTTTTTTACTCGCTGGCGGTATTCTGAATAGTCGGGATATTTATTGCTCAACCAGGTTTCTTCGCGGCTGGATTTGATGTCAAAAAATATGACTAAAATGGCAGTGGCAATTAAATGAGATAAACTGAATTGAAAGATTGTCCACGCGAAGGCTGCGAAGATGCCGCCGCTGTACAAGGGATGCCGCACTATTCCGTAAATGCCTGTTTGGACTAATTCTCCGTCTTCTCTGGGATATGGTAAAGGTGTGAGGTTTTTCCCCAAATCTATCAGTCCTTTGATGATGAAAGTTAATCCGATAGAGCTGAGAATACTTGCTAAAAACCAGGTAAGATAAAGTAATTGAGTTGATTGAATTTTGAATCCCGGCAGTTGATAAACAGGTAAGATGGCAAATCCTGCGAGCAAGGCTCCTTGAAGCAATACTAAATATTCGCCGCGGCTGTTGTTGCGCCAGCCTTCGCGCGTGAAACCCCAGTCAGTTAATAGTTGTTTCATAGGAAGAGGAAAGTTCGGCTAGGGATTGTGGAACTGACATTTTTGGGCGCATCTGGTAGATTGTTTGTAGTTGCGCGATCGCGTTTAAAGAGCGCTAAAGCGCAACTACGTACCTCGGATAAAGCGCTAAAGCGCAACTGCGTACCTCGGATAAAGCGCTAAAGCGCAACTACGTACCTCGGATAGAGCGCTAAAGCGCAACTACATACCTAAGATAAAGCGCTAAAGCGCAACTACATACCTATTAGAGATTTATTCTCGCCAAGGACGTGTCATTAGTTCTAGTTGGTTGACTTCATCTTGGCTTAAAGTCCAGCCTAGGGCGCCTGCGTTTTCTTCGGCTTGTTTTGCGGTTTTGGCGCCGGGAATTGGGATAACTCCGTTTTGGGCTATTAGCCAGTTTAGGGCAACTTGCGCGGGCGTTCGATCGCGCTTTCTCCCCATTTTCCGCAAGGTAGACATGACTAATTCGATTTTTTCAAGGCCCACTTTGCTGAATCGGGAGTCCATTTTGCGGGCTCCTGTAGGTGGTTCTTGGGCTGTGTATTTGTCGGTGAGCAATCCTTGGGCTAGGGGACTGTAAGCTAAAATTGTGACTCCCAATTCCCGGGCTGCACGCACAATTCCTTGTTTTTCTACTTGCCGCGATAGCAATGAGTAACGGACTTGATTTGTTGCTAGGGGAACGCCTCTGGCTGCTAGTATTTTGTGAGCTTCGCGCATCTGTTCTTCGGAATAGTTGCTGACTCCTACTGCTTGAATTCTGCCTTGTTTTACTTCGTCTGCTAAGGCATTCATCAAGGTTTCTTGACTCAGTAAAAAACTAAAGGGCCAGTGTACTTGGTAAAGGGTTATTTGTTCTACTTGCAACCGTTTTAAGCTGGCACTCAAGGCTTCGGAAACAGATTTTCCGGTAATCCGCCAGGGTACGGGGCCGAATTTGGTGGCTATTTGCACGGGTTGGCTAGTTTTTTTGATAAACTGTCCCAGCAATTCTTCTGACAAGCCGTTGCCGTAGACTTCGGCTGTGTCGAAAAAGTTGACTCCGGCATCTAGGGATGTGTTGAATGCTGCTTCTACTTCGGCGGCGCCGTAGTTGCTGCCGTAGTTCCAAAATAGTTTGTCGCCCCAAGCCCAAGTTCCGACGCACAGGGGAATGACGGCTGGGCCGTTTTGTCCTAGGGTGATAGTTGTCACGGTTGGTAAATCCACAATTATAGCAGTTGACAGTTGACAGTTGACAGTTGACAGTTACATAGTACGGGAATCAAACCGTTTATTAAGCGCGGACTAGGGAATTTATTCATGAGGTTATTTATGTCCGCGCTTTCAGGTGGTGGTTGGTATATTGATTCTCTTTAGTTTTATATGAATAATCGCATTTGAGCTTCTAGCTGTGGGTATAATGGCTGCCGGTTGCAATATCTCAGTTACTATAAATTCAAATGTTGTGTTTATTTGAATAGTTATGCCGATCGACGATTTGCCAGATTCTACATTAACAGATTCTACGACTGCTGCTATTAAAAGAGTTAACCTGCTGACTATGTTCCGCCTGGGCTTGTTTCAGATGGGGCTGGGCATGATGTCGATTTTAACGCTGGGGGTACTCAATCGCGTGATGATTAAGGAGTTGGCGATTCCGGCTACTGTGGTGGCTGGTACTCTGGCGATGCACCAGTTTGTCGCCCCGGCTAGGGTATGGTTCGGGCAAATGTCGGATGCTAAGCCTTTGTTTGGCCATCACCGCACGGGTTACGTGTGGATGGGAAGCGTTTTGTTTGTAATTTCGGCTTTTTTGGCGGTGCAGGTGATGTGGCGCTTGGGCGCTAGTTTGGACGCTGTGGGGTGGACGACTCCGACTTACGGCTGGGTGGGTTTGCTGGGTTTGATTTTTGCACTTTACGGTATCGCGATTTGTTCGAGCTCGACTCCTTTTGCTGCTTTGTTAGTGGATGTTTCGGATGAGGAGGATCGATCGAAGTTGATCGGTGTGGTGTGGTCGATGCTGATGGTTGGTATTATTATCGGGGCGATTGTCAGCAGCGGTTTGTTGAAGCAGATTGATGGGGATGTGCCGCGGGAAGTGTTGCAGGCTTCGATTAACGGTTTGTTTGTGAAAGTGCCGGCGGTGGTTTTGCTGTTGGTGGGGATTGCGACTTTTGGGGTTGAGAAGAAGTATTCTCGTTACGGGGCGCGATCGATCGCAGTTAATCGCGAAGATAAGATTACTCTGGGAAGTGCCCTGCGGATTTTGACTGCTAGCCGCCAAACCGGTTTGTTTTTTACTTTCCTGCTGGTGATGACGATTTGTTTGTTTATGCAGGATGCGGTTTTGGAACCCTACGGCGGGGAAATTTTTAAGATGCCGATTTCTGAAAGTACGCAGTTGAATGCTATCTACGGTACTGGTGTTCTCATCGGTTTGAGCGCAACTGGTTTTTTAATTGTGCCGCGGATTGGCAAGCAAAATACGATTAGATTGGGTTGTTTGTCAGTGGCGGCTTGTTTTGGCTTGATTATTTTATCGGGATTTACTGGTAATCCCATTGTGTTTAAGTCGGCTTTGATGTGTTTCGGGTTAGCTTCGGGAATTACCACGACGGGGGCGCTGAGTTTGATGTTGGATCTGACGGCTGCGGAAACTGCGGGGACTTTTATTGGCGCTTGGGGTTTGTCGCAGGCGATGGCGCGGGGTTTTGCTACGGTTAGCGGCGGTGCTATTTTGGATTTTGGCAGGACTTTGTTTGGAGTGCCGATGTTGGCTTACGGGTTAGTTTTTACTGTGCCCGCGGTGGGTATGATTTTCGCTGTGTATCTGTTGAGTCGGGTGGATGTTGCGGAATTTCAGGATAATGCTAAAAGTGCGATCGCAACTATCCTCGAAAATGAACTAGACTAAGGTTCGTAGTGAGGACTTCAGTCCGCATTATCTACGACAAAAACAAAGGTTTGTAGTGAGGACTTCAGTCCGCATGATATCGTGAAGAAAAAAACAAAGGTTCGTAGTGAAGACTTCAGTCCGCATTATCTACGACAAAAACAAAGGTTCGTAGTGAGGACTTCAGTCCGCATTATCTAGAACAAAAAACAAAGGTTCGTAGTGAAGACTTCAGTCCGCATGATATCGTGGAGAAAGGACTAAAGTCCTTACTACGAACAAAATACAAATGCAAGATTTTTGGCAGTCTATTTTAAATTTTTCTCAAACTACTGTCAAGACAATCGGACAGCAGTTTTTGAAAGATTTTGGTTATGCACAAGCGGATGAGAAATCTGATGGCAGTTTAGTAACGAAGTCTGACAATTGGGCGGATGCAGAGATTAGAAATGCGATCGCACTTGCGTTTCCCAGTCACGGGATTTTGAGCGAGGAAGGAGAACACGTTTTACCCGATACTGAATGGTGTTGGGTTGTCGATCCTCTCGATGCTACCACTAATTTTGCTCGGGGCATTCCGATTTGGGGAATTTCTTTGGGTTTATTGTATCGCGGAACTCCCGTTTTTGGCTGCGTGTATTTGCCACCTCTGAATCAAACTTTCCACGGTTTTTATGCAGAGAATTTGGCCGACGATCCTGTATTGACAAATATGCCTCAAGGTGCGTTTTTAAACGATCGCCCGATTCGCCCGAGTGATGATAAACTGAGTGGAAATCATATTTTTAATTTGTGTTCGCGGAGTGTGGGAATTGGGCCTCATCTTCCGAGTAAAATTCGGATGTTGGGGATGGCTAGTTACAATTTTGTGATGGTGGCTTCCGGTGTGGCGATGGGAGGAGTAGAAGCGACTCCCAAAATTTGGGATATTGCTGGGAGTTGGGTAATTGTCAAGGCTGCGGGTGCGGTTTGGCTACCGCTGGAATCCCAAGCGATTTTTCCGCTGGAAGTGGGTAAGAATTATGCGAGGGTTTCTTTTCCAACTTTGGTGATGAGTCGCCAGGAATTGGTGTCGGTGTTTTTGCCGTTTGTTGAAGCTTGGAAGAAGAAAAAAATGGGCTAATCTTAAAGTCGCCTCGAACCCAATAGGTTCGTAGTGAGGACTTCAGTCCTTCTTTCTTGCGGACTAAAGTCCTCACTACGAACCTGTTTTATTTTAATGGAGCGATCGCACAAATCCCACAAATCGTACAATAGACCTCTTGCAAAAGAGTTTTATGATATAATGAAAGATTTTTCTGAGAGTTGATTGAATCCATACTCTTAACTTATTTTCACTTTGGTCTTGTTATAAATAGGATAAAATGCTATAAAGTTCTGTTGTCGTTACAAAACGAGTAAATCATGAAAAATCAATCTTATCTAAATTTAAAACCTTCTCAATTTCAACGTAGATTTGGTATCAAAATTCAAACTCTCAAAGCAATGGTTAATGCCCTCGAAAACTTCCGGCTAGAAAATCATAAATACAGGACGCCGCACCATCTTAACTCTCGAAGAACAGGTCTTAGTCGCCTTGGAATATTGGAGAGAATATCGAACATATTTTCATATTGGGACAAATTGGGGAGTATCTGAATCAACAATTTGCCGAATTGTAACTGATATTGAATCAACTTTAATGAAAACAGGAAAGTTCCGTATTCCGGGGGAAAAAGCATTACTCAAAGACTCTGATTATCCAGAATTCGTGGTGATGGATGTCACAGAAACAACAATTGAACGACCCCCAAAAAAACAGAAAAGATATTACTCAGGTAAGAAAAGTGTCATACTCTAAAAACTCAATTGGTAATCAATCAAGAGACAAAAGAAATTATTTGCACTGCTTTTGAACCAGGGCATTGCCACGACTTTAACTTGTTTAAAAAAGTGAAATTTATTTTTATCCGGAAACAAATAGCTTACAAGATAGTGGCTATCAAGGGATAAAAGACTATCACACTAATAGTTATATCCAGAAGTGTTGAATGATAGGAAAAGATTGCTAAAATTGACAGACAAATGTATAATAGGAGAGTTATAAATTATCAATAATCAACTAAAATGTTATTTTCTAACTTCCCCAAAATTGTCAAACGGTATCTCGCCCATTTACCCAAAGATGATTATCCTGTTTTAGATAGCTTCACATTTGTTTCCTGCTGGCTAGGGTTTAGTTTTGACCAAAGTCTCGATACTATGCGTTCCCTATTTTCCCGTTTAAACAGTCGAGATATTTCCCTAGATATATCAACTTTTTTTCAAAGCTAGTAAGCATAGAAATATTGATGTTTTTGTAAAAATTTTTGAAAGATTCCAAGCCGATATAAAACGTCAATCAATCAACAAAGATTGTCTCAGCTTATTCCCTTTAGATTCAACGATAGTTACCTTGACAAGTAAATTACTATGGCAACAGGAATACCATCAAGTAAAGTTATTTGCTGGAACAGACAATGAACGGGGAATAATTGATGGAGTACACATTCATTTTGGTCAAGGTCAT
Source organism: Microcoleus sp. CAWBG58 (assembly GCF_020883045.1). Classification (NCBI taxonomy): domain Bacteria; kingdom Bacillati; phylum Cyanobacteriota; class Cyanophyceae; order Oscillatoriales; family Microcoleaceae; genus Microcoleus; species Microcoleus sp. CAWBG58. The sequence goes on from NZ_JAHRFA010000010.1 coordinate 33,983, forward strand.
GACAGTGAGCATGGAGATGAAACCATATCAGCGACACCTCAAAATGGAGTCGCTGTAATGGATAGAGGTTTTTCTAGTTCTGAACGTGTTCAAGCATTGCTAAAAAGAGAAAATCAATATTTTGTACTACGAATTAAGAATAATTCTACTATCAACATGAAGGAAGATGGAACTTATGAAGTGTGGAGTGACAAACGAAAAGTTCAAGTAAGATTAGTGACTTTTTCAGATTTAGAAACACGGACTGAATTTAGGTTTGTTACTAATTTACCTGAATCAGGAAAATTAGCATACACTAAGGTCGAAATTGGAGAAATTTATCGAAGACGATGGCAGATTGAATTGCTGTGGAAATTCTTAAAAATGTATTTAAAATTAGCTCGTCTAATCACTAAAAATACTAATGGAATTAAGATACAAATCTATGCTTGTTTGATTTGTTATTTGTTGCTTCAGTTAGTTGAAGTTCCTAATGAAATTGGAAATAAATTATTAGACAAGTTGCGATATTTACAGGCTTTTATGTGTGTGAAAATCAGCTATATTCACTGGTTTAAGGAACTTGTTTTCAATTGCTGAAATCAGCAGTTGATAGGATTCGTATGTCTATTTTCAGAATCCTATTAATAAGCATTCAACACTTCTGGGGATTGGGTGGAGTTCACCTGTGGAGAAAGTCGAGAAAAGGAAACAATTAATCATCTTTAGCAACCTAACTCGAAGCTGGATCTAGAGAAAATAACCTACATTTAAAAAATATTTCATGATTTTAGCAAAAAACTCTAGTAAATTTACGGATTTACAATACCGATAAGAAGCTTTAATTTGTATCTCAAGATGTTGTTTTCGTTAATTGCTGCTACAGACGAAAACAAACTCACGGTTGTGGGTGAAGCCTTTCAAATCAGGAATATCCAATGAACATAAAATATGGACTGACCGCTATCCTTGGGACATATTTAATATCCACATTTGGAGGAGCGACCGCTATGGCAGCCACAATAGGAGGCACAATCAGGGTTGATATAACTAGGGGCGACTTTGCAGGTATCTATACAGGTGACTTTGCCTACGACGATACCCATCTGACCAAAGTCGGCGAGGAGTTCCTGGTCATGAATGATGGTGACTATCAAGCTCGACCAGGACTGCTATCTCTGAACTTTAGATTTCTGGACTTTGCTACAGGTTTAACTCCTGTTACCTATACGGCTAGTGATGTGGACGGATTTCCAGACGCTCCTGTTTTGGCTTTCTTGAACGGAATTCCAATTCAATTTGGCTTACAAATTTTTTCTGCATCTGGAAAAGACGGACTTATGTTCGGAGATCCCAGGTCATTTAATTTCGCCTTGCGAAATGGAACTATTGGAGGTGATGGGAGTGTGAGCTTAGAAATTACTGAACCTACTACTGAATCTACTCCTGTACCGGAGAACTCCTCCCCCGTCGCCTCATTGTTGGCCTTTTTGGGCTTGGGTGGAGTTCACCTGTGGAGAAAGTCGAGAAAGGGTTAGTCAACAGAAACAAATAATCTTTAACAACCTAACTTGAGAGGAATTTCCCATGACAGTAATCGATACTCCGTTTTTGGTGACAGGTGGCGAAACTAAGAACCCACCTAGCAATGCTTTTAGTCCAAGTCAGCGCCAAATAAATATTCGCGCGCCCTTCGGCACTCCCTCTGCCGATCGATGGAGCGGTCAAAAAGTATGGCTGCTGCTTCCGGGTTTCACAAATCCCGCCGATTATTACGATTAGCCACAAATATTCTGGGTCTGAGTGACACGCGGGCCGATCATCAATTTCGACCAAACTTTTATAAAGGGGATTTTAATGTCTCTGCTCAAGTGCATGAAGGAGTGATTCCCGTTGATGCTCAATATAATCCTTTGTTTCTGGTTGCTGCTAAGCTTGATGGCGAGATAAATGACCGAATTATCTATGGGACTAACAGAAACGACGTATTAACAGGGACTGGGATTTTTGGGAAATATTACAACAACAACGGCAACCATACTTATTATTTTGGGGATGGGGACGATATTGTCTCTGCTGGCACTGGCAATGATATCATCTTCGGCGGGAATGGAGTTGACGCCCTTGGTGGCGGAGATGGAAATAATCTGATCTTTGGTGAGGCGGGTGGTGATTTTATCACTGCTGGCACTGGGAATGACACCATCTCTGGCGGGGCTGGAAATGACAACATCAATGGCGGAAATGGCAGGAATACCATTCGCGGTGATGAGGGTAATGATTATCTCACTGGTGGAAACGGCATCAATATCTTGTTTGGTGGTTTGGGGAACGACACTCTCGCAGGTGGTACCGGTCAGAACATATTAAGAGGTTCAGAAAACAACAGTTTGTCTAGTGCTGAGGTAGATACTTTAATTGGCAACAGCGGTCAATCTCTTAACACATTTTATATTGGTGATGGTACAAGAAATTGGTACTCAGTCGCTGGTGGAAATGATTACGCCTATATTCAGAGGTTTAATCCAGACAGTGACATAATTTTAGGTGGCGTGAATATTGAGGCGCAAAACCTCATCACTCAAACCTTTCTCTGGTCTGGAAGTGAATTGATTGCAAAAATTGACGGTCTCTGGGCTTCGCAAATGCAGTTCCCTGTAAGGATATTTTAGGCTTGACTTCTCCGGGTTTTGCAGAGGCGGCTGTGATTCGTTATACTTTGCAGGGTCATAGACCGTGCTTTTTCACCAGCCCCAAGAATGGTAAAATTGTCACAACCCGAACAGAAAATTAGTCCCGAGCCCTTAATTGGTTACTCGATATCAATTTACTTCAAAATCCTCATAGGGAATCAACCTTAGCTCTTGACGAAACGTCTGCCTTTTGAGCCATACTTACGGCTTTGCTTCGCGATTCTATAATTTGACCTATCTCGCGCCCCAAGCTTGGTTGGCGTTCAATCATCGTATTTACAGCATCTGAGTAGATGACAAGAACTTGCAAATCGTCAACGGCGGCGATTGATACCGGACTCGGTTCCCCACTAAATAGTGCCATTTCCCCAAAAAACTCACCACGCAAGATAGTCATTACCTCCAACTCCATGCCAAACTGGTTCCTGACTGTGACCTTAGCCTGACCCGCAATGATAATGTACAAAGCATTACCAGGCTCGCCTTGCCGGATGACCTTCTCTCCCGCACCAAACTTCTGTAAAATAGTTCCCTTAGCTAAGTCATCCAAATTTTTGGGTTCTCTAGCTAAAGGCATAAATCCAGGAATTGAGTGCAGGCTTTGGGCTAACTTAGTTGAAGCGCTATCTGCCTTATCAGCAGCTTCCACAGGATATGAGTATCGGTAACGATATAACGTTAAGTTGTTTCGCTGTGCTGCGTACCAAATTCGTGTCATAAATCGATCGACTATCTGGTCTACATCCTCAAAGTTTTTGATAAAGAACTCCACCTCATACATAATTGCAGTCTCATCATAGGATTTGGTTTTGATATTTGGTTGGGGTTCGGCTAATACTCCTTGGGTAGCCAAGGCTGTACTTGTTAGTACCTGCTTCACGAGGTTAGGCGGGCTATCGTAGGAAAAACCAATATTGAAGCGTTGGTTATAAATGCGTTCTGGTTGGCTGTAATTATGGATGATTCCTTTTCCAATGAACTGATGAGGAACGATTATCATCTGGCGCTGGAGAGTGAGCAGGCGAACCGATCGCCAATTGATATCAACTACCTCACCTTCGATATCTCCAATCCGCAACCAATCACCAACACTAAAGGGACGTTCTAGAAGCAGCGCCATGCCAGACATGACGCTACCTAGTGTATCCTGAAGCGCCAAACCGATCACAATTGAGCTAACGCCCAATCCAGTAGCAAGACCGGCCAAATCAGCACCCCACACTGCCGCTAGCACGATCGCACTTCCTACAAGCACCAAAAAAAACTTAGAAAGATCGATCAGCAATTTGGGCATCCGTGCCCGCCATGTATTAGCCTCAGCTTCTTCAAACAAAATCACATTAAGCAGCGAGAGAGATGCGTAGATGGCAGATATCCAGAACAGTGTTGCTACGAGCTTGGGAAAATTCCCATTAACGTCAAGCTTCAGGACATTCCTGATTAAAATCATCACCATTAAGACCGGCAGGACAAGGTTTTTTATAACCAGCAGGGTAGTCGCCAGCGGTCTAGCGTGCCTTTGTAGGTGATAAATAACCTCTCCTAATAAAACGACGAGGAGTGGGAACCCTAATCCGACAATTACTGCCCACATCTCCCAGTCGTTTGAAGAGCTTAAATTATTCATGGACTTCCTCCGATCCAACATTTACTGGAAGCTTATAACTTGTGATTTGCCAAGCTATTAACTTTTCTTTTCCAGATTCTTGAATTTCACCAACCAACTCAAAATCGTAGAGATCGTGCAGGCGATCGTAGATATCTTGAGACACAAAGATTGCACCGGGGGGACAAGCCGACTTCAATCTATTGGCAATATTTACGGTCTCACCCCAAACGTCATAGAGCAATTTATTTTTACCAATGACACCTGCAACTACATCTCCTGAATTGATACCGATTTCTACGTCTAGATCCAAGCCTTTTTCATAATTAAATCGGTGGACAAATGCCAGCATTTCCAAGGCAAAATCTACCGTGCGTTTGTCATGATCCAAACGTGGCACACTCAGCCCGCATACAGCCATATAACCATCACCAATAGTTTTAATCTTCTCCAAACCGTATTTTTCGGTCATTTCATCGAAGGCTGTTACCAGTTCATCAAGCAGATCGATAACTTCGGGAGCTGACATGGTTTGAGAGAGCTTAGTAAATCGATGGAGGTCGGAAAACAAAACCGAGACATGAGAAATCTGATCGGCAATTGCTCGATCGCCCTGTTTGAGGCGTTTGGCTATTGCGGGACTAAATATATTTAAGACTAATGCTTCATTTTCGCGATTTTTCTGTTGAATTAGTTGAGTTTCGGCACGAAGGCGGCCTATCGTTTGGTTAAATGATTTAGCTAAGTCTCCAAATTCATCTTCTGAACCCGATTTCACTACCGCGTCAAATTCCCCAGCCCCCACCAGGCGGGTGCTAGCGATTAACTTCTTGATGGGTCTGACAAAGATTGCGGTCAGCCACATGGCAACAACCGTGATTAGCGCGATGATTGCAGTAGCTGCGATCGCAATTGTTTTTTCAAAGGAGTGAATTGACGCATAGGCTTCCGAAACATCCATCTCCGCCAATATCACCCACCTCAATCCATCAATATCTAGTGGAGAATAAGAACTCAAAACAGGAATACGACGATAATCCTCGATCACCTGCGTGCCCTGTTTCCCAAACAACGCTTCCTTCACTGCTGTTGTTTGCGCTGGCTGTAGGAGGATTGTAGTATTGAACTCTTTGATTTTCTTGATGGTCTTTTCATCAGTACCGATAGAGGCTAAAATTTTTGCATGACCTTCTGGGTCTTCAATCTGGAAACGAGATGCAGAGCGCATTAGATAATCCGACCCAACCAGATAAGTTTCTCCTGAATCGCCCAGACCGCTTTGTTTCCAATTTTTGTTACCAGTCATCACATTGTTAATTTTGTCAACGGGAAACTGGAACGCCAAAATACCAATAAATTCCGAGCCGTTAAAGATTGGGGCAGCGATAAAAGCCGCAGGCGCACCGTAGGAAGGGCTGTAGGGCTTAAAATCTACTATTTTCACATACCCCTTTCCCTTTGCCTGTCGTGCCGCGGCGATCGCGTTCGCTAGGTTACTCTCTTTGTAGGGGCCGTCGATCAAGCTTGTGGTAAAGTCGGCTTCTTTAAAAACCGTGTAGACAACAGTTCCTTCGCGATCGATCAAAAACATATCGTAGTAACCATATTTTTCAACTATATTGCGAAAAAGAGGGTGGTAGCGGGCGTGAACGCGGCTGTAAGCGCTGGCGTCGCCTGGAGTATCAAGGAGAAGTTTCTTGCCAGCGGGGTTGGGATTAGCAGCGATGTAGTGGTACTGTAGGTAACGAGCAGCGGGTGTTTTTGGCCTGTATGCTGCCAGAACAGGCGAACCCTCGTTAGTTCGCGTTAGTTTGGTTAAAAATTCTTTCTGGTAGTAGGTATCAATTTTTGCGTCAAAATTCGCTGGAATTTTAGATTTTTCAAGTTCGCTGTAAGCTGTCTTAAATTCCTGTAGGGCGGCGACTACTGTCAAGTCTTCGCTGAGGGTTTGGGTGTGGTTTTTAAGGGTTTCAAAATAATCTTGGATTTGATAAGCTTTCACAGCCCTAAGGCTGGTTAATTGATTGAAGACTTTTTCGGTCAGAATAGCTTTCCCACTGCTAGAGCATATAAACGTGCTCGCGAGCATAGCGCAAAGGCTGACTACCAGCAACATGACTATGAGTTTTGTTTTTATACTTAAATGATTCACTAATTGCATAGGATTTTTCCTGAGAGTCTGGGTATTATTTCTTTCATCTCTAAGAAGTTAAAGAGTAATCTTTCACCATTGGTAGCGATCGCTTTTGATTTATAGAACCCATTTGACATTTTTTAGCGATCGCCTCACAACAGTCGCTCTACTGCCCAACAGGACAAAAAGAGAAATCCTGGATAGCAGATTCTAAGCTGCTGTGCATCTATATTGTAGAATATCAACATATCATAGGCCAATACGGATTACTTAAGGCTTGGGAGGCTTTCAGATATTAAAGATTCTTTGTTATTCCAGTACCTCTGTGTTTAACTTTTTTGGATTTAAATCTTGAAACATTTTTTTTAACAACTCTTGGTTTTTTTCTCTTGACTCTTGGCGGTAAACTTGCATCAAGTATCTCCAAATTTAACCAAGTTTTAAAAAGCAAATTTCTTGTGGTTATAACCGCTAAATTTTTGGAACAGCACGACGAATAACTCGTAATGTAACCGTGAAAGAAAGACTTAATTGGGAAATTTATGCACTATGCGCTGTTGACGAATTAATGACCGCACAGGTGTGTCATAATAATAGACCATAAATTTATTGCACTACTTTTCTTTGTCTTTGATAACGAACATGAGTTTTTCGTTATAACAGATGTACTTTGAATTCATGAATTGTATTTTCAACTTCCCAGCTTTGATGATATAGCCTTTCTCAAAAAGGTGAGGTATAATTGACAGCTTACATAACCTCCCAGACAAAGAGGGCTGAAGCCCAACAACGTCCGCGAATCTTTCTGAGAACCGCTATATTCGGCAGCCAATAATTTAGTACGAAATTTTTGAGTATCCCATAAACTTGTAATTAAACGATATCTAATTTCTGCTGTTGGGTCGTTTAAATTTTAAATTGTGTACTCGATTACTCTGATTTGTATGGGTTCAAATCGCATAACTTTGCAACAAAAACTAACAGGAATTACGAAGGCACGCTATATGTAGCGTGTCTGTGTTTCGACAATAGCGATCGATCGCGCAGCGCTCTAAAAGTTGTTCGGGAGAAAATGAGAATAGAGTTTAAAGCAAGCTCAAGTTAACAAAAAATAGCGCATCCGAGCGGATTCATAGACTTCACATGATAAACATTGTGCTAGAATCCATCAATACGTAGTCGTAGGTTGGGCACAGGCCGAGAAGAGCAATCTTCTTGCAGTCTAGGGGAGGTTGTAGGTCAGCCACCATTTGGGTCTTCCCAGTTGAAAGCCACCCTGCAACATGAGCCTGGAATCTGCAACCGCAGCCGAGTGCGGCTTTTGCGGTGGGAGTGTCGCGCTAGAATTGGCATTACGAGTTAACACTCGAACAAAAGCGCTCGTTGTGCGAGCGTGACCTCAAAACGGGCACATAGCAGGTGGGAATAAACCATGTTTGAACGCTTCACAGAAAAAGCAATAAAAGTAATCATGTTGGCCCAGGAAGAAGCTCGCCGCCTGGGTCACAACTTCGTAGGGACAGAACAGATCCTCCTGGGTCTGATCGGGGAAGGAACCGGAGTTGCGGCTAAAGTCCTCAAATCTATGGGGGTTAACCTCAAAGATGCTCGGATTGAGGTCGAAAAAATCATCGGGCGCGGTTCGGGCTTCGTAGCAGTCGAAATTCCGTTCACCCCGCGCGCTAAGCGGGTTCTAGAACTGTCCCTCGAAGAAGCTCGCCAACTCGGACACAATTATATCGGCACTGAGCACCTGCTGCTGGGCCTGATTCGCGAAGGTGAGGGAGTCGCGGCCAGAGTTCTGGAAAATCTGGGAGTAGATTTGTCGAAAGTCCGCACCCAAGTGATTCGGATGCTGGGAGAAACGGCAGAAGTCGCAGCCACCGGCGGCGGAGCTCGCACTAAAACCCCAACCCTGGACGAATTTGGTGCCAACCTGACTCAAATGGCGGTCGATGGTAAGCTTGACCCCGTAGTCGGACGGCAAAAAGAAATCGAACGGGTAATTCAAATCCTCGGTCGCCGTACTAAAAATAACCCGGTACTCATTGGCGAACCCGGAGTCGGCAAAACTGCGATCGCCGAAGGTCTGGCCCAACGCATCGCTAACAACGATATCCCAGATATCCTCGAAGACAAGCGCGTCGTCACCCTCGACATCGGCCTCCTGGTCGCCGGTACGAAATACCGGGGGGAATTTGAAGAACGCCTCAAAAAAATCATGGACGAAATCCGCACGGCGGGTAACGTGATTTTGGTGATTGACGAAGTGCACACTTTGATCGGTGCTGGTGCGGCTGAAGGCGCGATCGACGCAGCCAACATCCTCAAGCCGGCTTTGGCGAGGGGCGAACTCCAGTGTATCGGCGCTACAACCCTCGACGAGTACCGCAAGCACATCGAACGCGATGCCGCCCTAGAACGGCGCTTCCAGCCCGTGATGGTCGGCGAACCGACAGTAGACGAGACGATCGAGATTCTGTTCGGCCTGCGGGAACGCTACGAACAGCACCACAAGCTGAAAATCTTGGATACAGCCCTGGAAGCCGCAGCCAAACTGTCTCACCGCTATATTTCTGACCGCTTCCTCCCAGACAAAGCAATTGACTTGGTAGACGAAGCAGGTTCGAGAGTCCGCCTGATCAACTCCCAACTGCCGCCCGCAGCTAAGGAACTTGATAAAGAACTCCGCCAAGTCCTGAAGGATAAAGACGAAGCGGTGCGTTCTCAAGACTTTGACAAAGCAGGTGAATTGCGCGATCGTGAAATGACGATCAAAGCCGAAATCCGCGCTATTTCCCAAGCCAAAAAAACCGACTCGGCGGCCCGCGGCGAAACAGATCCATCGCCAGTAGTTACCGAAGAAGATATCGCTCAAATTGTGGCAAGTTGGACGGGCGTACCGGTCAACAAACTGACTGAATCGGAATCCGAAAAACTGCTGCACATGGAAGATACCTTGCACCAGCGCTTGATCGGCCAAGAAGAAGCAGTGAAAGCCGTTTCCCGCGCCATCCGCCGCGCTCGCGTGGGCTTGAAAAATCCCAATCGCCCGATCGCCAGTTTCATCTTCTCCGGGCCCACAGGCGTCGGCAAAACCGAATTGACGAAAGCTTTAGCCGGCTACTTCTTCGGTTCCGAAGACGCCATGATTCGGTTGGATATGTCCGAATACATGGAACGTCACACCGTCTCCAAACTTATCGGTTCTCCACCAGGGTACGTCGGTTACAACGAAGGCGGCCAACTCACAGAAGCAGTCCGCCGCCGTCCTTATACCGTCGTACTGTTCGACGAAATCGAAAAAGCCCACCCCGATGTCTTCAATATGCTCTTGCAAATATTGGAAGACGGCCGCTTAACAGATGCCAAAGGTCGCACCGTGGACTTCAAAAACACGCTGCTGATTATGACCTCCAACATCGGTTCTAAGGTCATTGAAAAAGGTGGCGGCGGCCTCGGTTTCGAGTTCGGCGACAACCAAGCTGATGCTAATTACAACCGCATTCGCTCCTTGGTTAACGAAGAACTGAAGAACTACTTCCGTCCAGAATTCCTCAACCGACTTGACGAAATTATCGTCTTCCGTCAGTTGAACAGGGAAGAAGTCAAGGAAATTGCCGTTATCATGCTCAAAGAAGTGTTCGGCCGCTTGACAGAACAGGGAATCACTCTGGAAGTAACCGAAAAATTCAAGGAACGGCTAGTAGAAGAAGGCTATAACCCCAGCTACGGAGCCAGGCCCCTGCGCCGCGCGATCATGCGGTTGTTGGAAGACAGCTTGGCTGAGGAAATCCTTTCTGGCCGCATCAAAGATGGCGATATCGCTGTTGTAGATGTGGGCGACGACGGAGTTGTCAAGGTGCTGCAAGGTCAAAAACGGGAATTGCTGCCCCAAGGCGCTGAGTAAGTGCGTTGAGTAAAGTTGCGAAATAACCCATCTGGCGATCGCAAATAACTCGAAAGCCTTACATAAAAAAGGTAGAGAATATTAATTCTCTGCCTTTTTCATGAGTTAATATCAAGAGTAGACTTATTAAACAATACGGTTTACTTAAAATGGTCATTGCGAGGAACGTTAGCGAAGCGATCCGCAGGAAAGCAATCTCCGTATCTATTTCTCATAGGGTTTTACCCTCAGGGTGATCTTAAGTAAACCGTATTGACTTATTAAATCTATTTTTGATTAATAGGGAAACCGCAGATAATTGTAAGATAGTTTGCAATTTGTGCAGTTCAAATCTAATAATCAACAGCGATATATTTCAAAGGTAAGCTGTAGAGAATTTAAATTGAATCTGCGGAGGGCTGCTCAAAATCTAACAACTTATGGTTTGATTGTTGCTGGACAGACAATTTGAAAGTCGCAACAGCTTATTAGATAATTTGTGGCAATTATTATAGAGAGGACTCAATGACATCTGAAGAAAAGAATTTAGGTACAGAAGTAGCAGAAATGCAGCCTGAAACATGGTGGCAAAAAGCCTGGAAGTCGCAGCGAGAAAATCTTCAGATCATAATTATTGCTTTGGGTTTAGCAATAGCGATTCGAGCGTTGGTGGCGGAACCGCGCTTCATACCCTCAGATTCTATGGTACCAACTCTGCGCGTGGGCGATCGCGTCGTAGTCGAAAAAATATCCTACTACCTGGAACCTCCAAAAACTGGTGACATCGTAGTATTTGTGCCGCCGGAACAGTTGCAAGAACAAGGCTTTACCCAAGATCAAGCATTTATCAAGCGGGTAATTGGCTTACCCGGGCAAAAAGTAGCTGTGAAAAAAGGTCTAGTTTACCTCAACGACAAACCCCTCGTCGAAAAATATATTGCCGAACCTCCTAAATACCAGTGGGGGCCTTATGTCGTCCCGGAAAATCAATACTTCGTGATGGGAGACAACCGCAACAACAGTAACGACTCTAGCAGGTGGGGATTTTTACCTAAAAAGAATATCATCGGCCGGGCCGTATTGAGGTTTTGGCCGCTTGAACGCATCGGGCAAGTTTGAAGAAGTCAGTTGACAGTTGACAGTTGACAGTTGTCAGTTGTCAGTTGTCAGTTGTCAGTTGTCAGTTGTTATCGCCAGCCCAATGCTTTTCGGCCCCATGCCCCATGCCCATGCCCATGCCTTATGCTGTACGGACATTGCTACTAATTGTTACGCCTTGAAGGGTAGGGACTTCCTCCACCAACTGATAAAATAGTGTAATAAGCAGCGGGAGTTCCCGCTTACATGAAAATTAGTTCAAAATTAAAAAATTAGGAAAGCTATGGGATTTTTTGACTCAGAAATTGTTCAGCAAGAAGCTAAGCTGTTGTTTGAAGATTATCAATCTCTCGTCGCACTAGGCGGGAATTACGGCAAATTCGATCGCGAAGGCAAGAAAATGTTCATCGCTCAGATGGAATCAATGATGGAGCGCTACCGTATTTTTATGAAGCGCTTCGAGCTGTCTGAAGACTTCATGGCTCAGATGACTGTAGAGCAGTTAAAAACACAGCTCAATCAATTTGGGATTACGCCCCAGCAGATGTTTGAGCAAATGAACTCAACGCTGGAGAGGATGAAATCTGAACTGGAAAAACAATCATAAGTTGACAGTTGACAACTATCAACTGTCAACTGTCAACTGATAATTAACTAGCAGCCGGGAAGTCCCTCGGTGTATTTAGAGGGGATGAATCTCAATTGCTACGCTCCGTACCCCGACTAAATTACCGTAGGGATGAAAGGCTCGTCGGTCGGAGGAACACCAGCCCGACAATTAGACTCAGTTACCGCAAATCAATCTTTGGGAGAGTCTTGATTCTCAATATACTTCCTAAGTATGGAGACGGTAACACCTCGGCAAGAAGCAATAAAATACGAACTGCTCCACAAAACATCTTTACGATAAAACTCATTCACTCTATACTGTGGGAAGGTCGAAAAAAAGGAAGTTTTCATGCAACTGACGTACAAATACCGCCTCAAATCTACGAAAGCCCAACTAGCAACAATTTCGACTCATCTAGAGCTTTGTCGCCGGCAGTACAACTACCGATTGAGTGAAAGATTCAGATGGTGGGAGTCCACAAGAACGCCTGTCAATGCCTGCCCTTTAATTGCTTCCATAGTGCCTGTTGAGGAAATTTACCAAAATATTCCTCTGACTAGAGTGCAAACTAGAGATGGCAGAAAGAAAGATGAATCAGGCAATCCTTTGACCAGGAAAGGTGATGTTTTCTCGAATATTGAAGGCGGATACGTGCAGTGGCAAACCATCCAGTTAGCCGATCTAAAAAATACTAAAAAGCTATTTCCTGATTACAAAACTTTGAATTCTCAAGTTTTGCAGGATGTGATTAACCGAGTGGAAACTTCCTTTTCAAATTTCACCACACCCGACAAAAATGGCAATCGTAGAGGCAAGCCCCGATTTAAAGGATTTCACTACTACAAATCTTTTACTTATCCTCAATTAGATAATTTAGATATCGCCAAGGATGAGCAAAATAGGATTTGCATTAACCTTGCCAAAATAGGTCAAATACCGATGGCATTCCATCATCCGATACCAACAGGATTAAAGGTTAAGACGGGGACAGTTATTAGAGAAGCGGACGGGTGGTATATTTCCCTGACGCTAGAAGATAAGACGGTTCCCGTGCCGGTTGCAGAAATTCAACCGACTGATGAAAACACTCTTGGTATTGACTTGGGAATTACTAATTACGCTTACCTTTATAATGGCGAAAGAATTGAAAATCCTAGATTCTTGAGGAAATCTGCCGAGAAATTAGCAAAACTTCAGGCGAAGCTAGCTAGTAGAGTCAAGGGTTCTAAACCTTGGCAAGTTATAAAAAGCAAGATTTCTAGACTGCATCAATTTGTAGCTAGAGCGAGACTTGATTTTCAATTCAAGACGGCACATGAATTGTTTCGTAAATGCGATGTTTTGGTGGCTGAAGATTTGAGTATCAAGAATTTGACAAGACGCGCTAAAACTAAAACCGAGATCGACAATGGTAATTTAGTTTATTTGCCAAACGGTCAATCTGCCAAAAGCGGCTTGAATAAATCAATGCTTGATGCTGCTCACGGTCAGTTTGCTAATGTTCTCAAGTATGTTGCCTGGAAATTGGGTAAAAATCTTTTGTTTGTCGAGCCGAAGGGAACTTCTCAGTATTGTTGGAATTGCCTCAATAAAGTACCAAAAGAGTTATCGAAAAGATGGCATTCTTGTCAGTGCGGTGAGTCTTTGGATCGAGATGAAAATTCAGCCAAACTTATCAAGAAAATTGGTCTGAGCTATCAAAGTGGCGGGGGAACTCCGTCACTCAAAAAAGCCTTTGCAAAAAAGGAAAAAGAAGCCTGCGGTCTAACTGTACTCAGTTGACCGTCAGGTTCGTTCACGGTCGTTCAAAAGATGAAGCAGGTTTGAAATCTTCTTCAGGAACGCCCTGCAAAGCTTGGCTCATAAAATCGCGCCAAACAGGGGCAACGATAGTACCGCCAGTAGCACCGTAGCTCATCGGTGTGTAATCGTCATTGCCTATCCAAACAGCCACCGACAACTGCGGCACGTAACCCACAAACCAGATATCCCTTTCTGAGGAGGTTGTGCCAGTTTTCCCAGCAGCGGGCCTCCCAATTTGGGCAGCTTTGGCAGTACCGTTGTAAATTACTCCTTCTAGGGCGCTGTTGACAGATGCCGCAGCCCAGGGGTTGAGAACTAATTTGGGTTTGGGCGTGTTGTCAAGCAAGACGTTGCCGCTGCTGTCGGTGACTTGCACAATAAATGTGGTATCAGAATGCCAGCCGTTGTTGGCGAAGGTAGCAAAAGCTCCGGCCATTTCTAAAGGAGTGAGGTCAACTGCACCCAATGGTAAAGAAATTACGGGTTCCATGGGACTTCTGATGCCGAGGACGCGACAAATCTCGATTACTTTATTTAATCCGATTTCTTGGCCGAGCTTGACGACGGGAATGTTTAGCGATACTTCTAATGCTCTGCGGATGCTGACGGCACCGGAGAAGCCGCCGCCGTAGTTTTGAGGGTAGTAGTAGCCGTCGCCGTCTCGATAGCCAACGGGGGAGTCGTAGACAACCGAATCGGCGCCGTATTTGCCTGTAGCAAAAGCAGCGTAGTAGACGAAAGGCTTAAAGGCAGATCCGGGCTGGCGGCGTGCTTGAATGGCGCGGTTGAACTCGCTCTTTTGGTAATCGACGCCACCAACCATGGCTTTGACGAAGTGGGTGCGGGGATCGACGGCTGCTAGGGCAATTTGACCTTGGTCGCGATCGTAAAAAAGTCCTTGATAGTAAAGTCGATCGTGCCATCCTTTGACGGTTTCTTCGGCGATGCGCTGTAGTTTGAGGTCGATCGTAGTTTGAACGCGCATTCCACCCTTAACCACGGCATCTCGCCCAAAACGCCGTGTCAACTCCTGGACTACGGCTTGTGTGACGTAAGGAACTTGAGATCCGCCAAAAGAAGTGATTTTGCCTAGCTTAATTTTTTGCGCTCGGGCGCTTGCTTCTTCTGCTATGGTAATCCATTTGAGTTCCCTCATCCGGGTTAAAACGATTTCCTGCCGTTCTTTTGCCAACTTGTAGTTGACGAAAGGACTGTATTCTTCGGGGGCGGAAATTAAGCCGGCCAGCATCGCTGATTCTGCAAGGCTCAAATTCTCGGCTGACTTGTTGAAATAGCTTCGAGAAGCTGTCTCTACGCCGTACAAGTTGTGACCTAAATAGATTTGATTTAGGTACAGTTGCATAATCTGGTCTTTGTTGAGAATTTGCTCCAAGCGGATAGACATTACCGCTTCAGCTACTTTGCGACTGAGTTTAGATTGGGGAGATAGAAACAGGTTTTTGACTAATTGCATAGTCATAGTCGAACCTCCTTCAACGGTTCTACCTTTTTCTAGGTTTGCCATGAAGGCTCTTGCTATCCCGCCGGGGTTGATGCCTTTGTGGGTGAAAAAGCTACTATCTTCGATCGCCAGAACAGCCCGTTTCAGGTTCGGGGAGATTTTGTCAAGGGGTACGACATCCCGGTTAGCTTCGTCGTGGATGCTGGCTAGGGGCCGGCCGTTGATGTCGTAAATGTGGGTGGTTTCTGTAGGAGAGTAGGTTTGCAAGATGCGAACATCTGGCAAATTGCGGAAGCTGATTGCTAAGCCAACCAGTCCGCCGGCGACTACGGAACTGGCAAGCATGGTCATGCTGAGTATGGTTCCGGCGGTCACTTTGCTGACTGACTGAACAAACTCGAATACAGGGGCTGGGTTTTCCGTATTTTTGCGGACTGCGTTGGTTGACACGTGGATTTCACTTCCTCACTCGATTTGGGGTTGAAGACTTTTAATTTTAGATGGCAAGGCTGGAGGCTGTCAGTAGATCGATATTTAGATTTTAGATTTTAGATTTTAGATTTTAGATCTACTCCAAAGATAAATTTAGGAGTTTGAACCTTAGTCTAAAATTGTGGGATGTCCGCGACTCTTGTCGGGGCTGGTATCCGTTTCTGGATGGGTTTGCTAATAAAAGCTGGTCAGCTTTGGGATTATAGTAGCTTGATAGTTGTGTGTTTATGTGTCAATCAGTGAGTGTAACTAATTCTGCTGCACTTTTGCAAAATATAATGATGGACGATCGCTCTTTTATGATTTCTCCTAACTTTTCTGGAATTTACCGCGGCATCAGCGAGATTTTTCCCGATCGACCTGATTCTAGCAACCCTGACGAAAATCTGGCCCAACTGCTGGCAAAAGTCGATCGACCTTTGCGAGTCAAACTGGGAATCGACGCCACGGGGGCGGACATTCACTTGGGACACAGCATTTGCTTCCGCAAGCTGCGAGCTTTTCAGGATGCAGGCCACACGGCGGTACTGGTCATCGGAGATTTTACCGCAAGAATTGGCGATCCGACAGGGAAATCGGAGACGCGCGCTCAGTTGACTCCCGAACAAGTGGCGGAAAATGCTAAGACTTATTTAGACCAAGTGCGTCCGATTCTAGATTTTGACACGCCCGGACGTTTGGAAATTCGCTATAACTCCGAGTGGTTGTCAAAATTGGACATGGCGAAGATTTTGGAATTGCTAGGCACGATGACGGTGCAGCAGATGCTCGCTAAAGAGGGATTTGATAACAGGATGCAGCAGGAAAATGCGATTTTTCTGCACGAGTTTCTGTATCCAGTAATGCAGGGTTACGATTCAGTAGTCTTGGAAGCCGATGTGGAGTTGGGCGGAACCGACCAAAAGTTTAATATTGCGGTGGGAAGAGATTTGCAGCGGCATTTTGGGATGAAACCGCAGTTTGGTTTGCTGATGCCGATTTTGATCGGGACTGACGGCGTGCAGAAGATGTCGAAGTCTTTGAACAATTATGTCGGTTTGTCGGAAGATCCGCTGACGATGTATTCTAAGTTGGAGAAAATTGCCGATCGCTCGATCGCCCAGTATTTCGAGCTATTGACAGATTTGCCGCTGGATGCACTGCCAGAAAATCCGCGCGAAAAACAGAAACTTTTGGCTGTGGATGTGGTAAGTCAATATTATGGTTCGGAAGCAGGCGATCGGGCACAACAAGATGCAATGGCATTGGTGAAAGGTGCAGCGGGACAAGCTGATGCTGTAGCGGAGTTTTCTTTGGCAAGCGTGCAGTTTCCGGCCAAGTTGTTTTATATTCTGAGTGCTAGCGGGCTTTGTAAAAGCAGCGGCGACGCGCGGAAGTTGATGCAGGGCGGCGGAGTGAAGTTGGAGGGCGACAAAGTTTCTGATGTTAATCTAACTTTTGAATCTTCTGCTGAATTGGCCGGTAAGGTTTTGCAGGTTGGGAAAAATAAGTTTGTGCGTTTAGTGGATTGAGTTGGGATTTGTTAACCGCCATTGATGTCAACTTAAGTGTAGAACCCTTGATAAATCTCGCTTTTCTCCGAGGCCAGATCCCCCTAAATCCCCCTTAAAAAGGGGGACTTTGAGAATACTCTTGTCCCCCCCTTCTTAAGGGGGGTTAGGGGGGATCTAGACCCGAAAACCAAACAGCAGTCTGTGACTACATCTGACGTTTTGAAACCAATCTATATAAAGTTCTTACTATGAACAAGACTACGATCGCAGATAAAATTATTGTTGCTTTGGATGTTTCGAGTCAGGAAAGTGCGATCGCCCTGATCGACCAACTCCCCAATGTATCATTTTGGAAAGTCGGTTTAGAGCTATTCGTTAGCTGCGGGCCGGCAATTATCGAGATTCTCAAAGAGAGGGAAAAACGGATTTTTCTAGATTTGAAATTTCACGATATCCCGAATACTGTGGCGGGTGCTTGTCGGGCTGCTGCTAAGTATAATGTCGATTTATTGACCATCCATTCTACTTGTGGTAAAGATGCTTTGAAAGCGGCACAGTCAGCTTTAGTAGAAGGGGCGGCGACGGATAAACCAACTACTAAATTGATTGCAATTACTCTGTTAACGAGTTTGAATTCCAGACAGTTAGCTTTTGAGTTGAAAATACCTTTAGAGTTGCCGGAATATGCTTTGCACATGGCTCTTTTAGCGAAGGAAACAGGTTTAGCTGGTGCTGTTTGTTCTCCGCAAGAAGTCGAACAGTTGCGGATGAGTTGCGGCGATGATTTTTTATTAGTTTGTCCGGGGGTACGTCCAAAATGGGCCGAGGGGGGCGATCAAAAACGCTCGATGACTCCGAAGGCTGCTTTCAAAGCTGGTGCTGATTATTTGGTGATTGGGCGGCCGATTACGGCTTCCGACGATCCGGTGGCGGCTTTTGCGCGCATTTGTGAAGAGATTTGATAAGTTACACCTTGATAATTCGGCGGTTGAAACCGCTTCTAAACAAACGAAGTCGGCCTGCGCGGACTAAACGGAACAACAAGATTACGGAACAAAAAGACGACCAACACCCATCCAGGTTTCGATATCCAGCAAGATTTCGAGAATGCGGTCAACACAACGATTTCGATAGACTCGATCGGCTAAAAATCGATCGGCATCTCCAATCGTAATCACAGGTAGGGAATCCACTGTATTTTCTTCTCGGATTACCTGTTCTAAAGAGTCTTCACCCTTTATGCTGCGGTTAGCTGTAAGCAAAATCATCTGATTTTCTTGAGCAAGTCTCCAAACAACTCGATCGTTACTGTCGATCGACAAATTCATCTGCTTGAAAGTTACAAAACGAATTGATAGTAGATTTAACCAGCCTTGACTTGCTATATTGCCCAATAAAATCTCTGCATGACCTCCCAGATTGTGATCTATTAGAAAATTCATGCTTCTAGTTCGTGTTTGGCTTTTTGCTCTCGAAGTTTTGCCCAAAGAGCCTCTGTACCAGGTTTAGGTGGCATCGCTGCAACGCGGGCAGAATGTTCTCGATTGCGCTCTTCCCAGTAATGCTGAATTTCCTTAGCTTCCCTTAAAACAAGTTGATATTCTGTTTCAACTTCTGCACGATTTGCCTCAATGTATGATATGGCAATGTTAATCTGATCTTCTGTTAAGTCAAATAAGCCACGGATAAACTTTGGGGGATACTGAGCCCTCAAGTAGTCCATTACATCATAGAGGGTGATGCGCGTACCAGAAATTGTTAGTCCGCGCTCTGTACGGATGATATTTTGTTGATTGTTGGATACTGAAACTATATCCATAGTCTTTGAAACAATCTAAGAAATAATTCTATTATACCTCACAAATTTGTAATGTCGTGTTTCTAGCAATCTTTGAGCAAATTTACCATACGATCGCCCTGGTTTTGGCTGCGCCGACTCTTGCGGTTAATCCTGCCGCAAATTATGCAAGTCGGTACAGTTTGTTAGCCCGATCGCCCTGTCCGGCTGATTTGGAAGCTTTAGTCGATCGCCTGTTGCCAGATTTGCCGAGTTATGCTAACCGCGTAATTGTGCGATCGGGCTTTGCTCCTAACACTAACACACCGCCCGGTTACGTACCGCGTCAAATAATTTTAGCAGGTCGCCCGGAGTTTGAACCGCTACCTTTAAATTTTGAAGAACCACTTCCTGAAAATGCCAGTCAAGTTTTTATTACTACTTTGGAAACGCAGTATCGCGGAGGAAAACGAGTCGAGATTCAGCAATATCACTGGCTGTTTTTAACTAAAACTGAGAAGGGGTGGGAATTGGTAAAAATTGTTTCTCGGTTTGGTACAATGGCGGATGTTCGTCCGTTGTTGCAACTAGAGGACGAGAAAAGCGCAATTGCTGAGGCGATTCGTTTGTGGTTGCGAGATTGTCGTGCAAAATGAGAAGTGTAAATGGCTAAAACTTTAGGCAGGCGCACAGAAAACCCAAAAACACATGATACCTTTATTGTCTATCTAAAGAGAACGACCATAATAATATTAGTTCGTAATGAGGGGTGCGAGTCAAGAGTCATGGATGCGGACTAAAGTCCTCACTACGAACCGTTTTTATTGCGGGTAATTCAGCTAAGATAATATAGTTAACGATTAACTTACTGCTTTGAATTCATCCAATTTGGCTTTTACTGTCTGCATATCTTGCCACATAAACCATTTTGGTGTCTCGGGTTCGCGGGAGGGATTTCGCAACAAGTAGGATGGGTGAAAAATTGGCATACACAAACGTCCTTCCCATTCAATCCATTGACCTCGGATTTTACTAATTGGTCGCTTATCGCTTAACAAACCTTTCAGGGCTGTTGCACCAGTTAATAAAATGATTTTGGGGTCTAAGATGCGAATTTGTTCGAGCAAGTATGGTTTGCAAGCTTCGATTTCTTTGGCTGTGGGAGGGCGGTTGTTGGGTGGGCGACATTTGATGACGTTGGCTATGAATACGTCGGTTTCTGTGCTCAATTCTACGGATTCTAAAATCTTATCTAACAGTTGACCCGATCGCCCGACGAAGGGTAATCCGGTTTCATCTTCATTTTGTCCGGGCGCTTCTCCCACAATCAAAATCGAGGCTTGAGGATTGCCGCGCCCGATGACGGCGTGAGTGCGGGTATTTCCCAATTCGCAGCGGTGACAGCGGTTGCAGTGTTCGCCGATTTGTTCCATGTTTTGATAGGTGCCGGCGGGAATGGGAATTTTGGCATTTGCTGGGATTGAGTCGTTTTGGAAAGCGGCACTTTGATTGCTATCAAACAGGCTGAGTTGCAAGTCGCTGGACATATGTTTAAACAGTTGACAGTTGACAGTTGATAGTTGACAGTTGGCAGTTGACAGTTGATAGCGAAAATCAGATCTAGGTTTTGCTGTAATTGTCTGCTGTCAATTGTCAACTGCTAAAGATGAGGGAGATTTTTCGGAAGCTAGAGTTTATAGTTTAGATCGGGTTGGCTCTTACAGGCAGGAATATGTTGTCTATTCCGTTTTTTGACGATCGCGCCGATGCAGGCGAAAAACTGGCCGAGGCAGTTGCAGACGAGCTCTGCCAGTTGAATTTAACAACACAGGATACTATTAAACCGATTGTTTACGCCTTGCCGCGCGGGGGTTTGCCGGTTGCTGTACCGATTGCGCGCCGCCTGGGCTGTGCTTTGGATGTAGTAGTTGCAAAAAAAATTACTCGCCCAGATAATTTGGAATTGGCGATCGGGGCTGCAACTGCTGACGGCGAGGTTATCTGGCAAAAGCAAACTCAGCAAAATTTACGCTTGCAAAAATCAGCACTCCAGCAGGCTGAAAATAGCGCTCAATCTCTGTTGGCAGATTTGGCTTCGGGACGGCCCAATGTCAGCGCGGCGGGGTCATTGGCGATTTTGGTGGACGATGGGATTGCGACGGGGATGACGGTGGCTGTGGCGGCGCAGGCTTTGCATTTGCAGCAACCGGCTGCTTTGTGGATTTGCGCGCCCGTCGCCCCGCCAGAGTTGATGGGATTTTTGGCCGAAATCGCCGATAAGTCGATTATTCTGGAGACTCCTCATCCTTTTTACAGTGTCAGCCGATTTTACGCCCAGTTTCCGCAGGTGGAGACGGCGGAGGCTTTGCTGTGTTTGCAGCGACAGATTGAATGGCGATCGTAGGTTAAGCTAGAAGGCTACATCCAAAAGCTCGATCGTTAAAACATGAGAAGTTGGGAATATTGGTTGAACACTGTGATTCTGTCTAGCCAGCAAAATCCGCCTCGCTTTGTTGAGTTGGTGATGTTGACTTTGGCGATGATTTTTCTCGGGCTGTGGGGTGTAACGTTGCAGTGGCAGTATTTAACTCTGTCTTTGAGTTATATCATTGGTTCGTCTTTTTCGATTTTGGTGCGGGAATCTATGGGGCCGCGGCCTCAATTTCAGTTAACTCATTTGACTGCATTGTTGTTGTTAATTATCAGTTTTTATAGTTTTGCTGAATTGATTAGATAGTTGAGGGGTTTTGAACAAACCACAGGCTGGATGCTTGTTCCACTGAGGAAGAGGAACTCGATGGTTGATAGCAAATCCGGCTGTACCGGAATGATTGAACCGCAGAGGCCGCAGAGGACACAGAGGAAGAGAGTAGAGAGATGAATCATGCCGATGAGGAGGGGATTTGAGATTGCAAATCATTAACTCTTATCTACTGATTCGATTGATGTAAAATTAGGCGATTTCCGGCTGGATCGAAGGCATAGATTTCTAAGCCGTGAGAAGCTTTAATAATTTCTCCGGCGGGCGGATATCCTAAGGCCCAGATTCGGGCGATCGCAGTTTCGATGTCGCTGACTTCTAAACACAAACTCATGCCTGTTTTTGCCCGATTTGCAAATTCCGATTTGTGGGAGTCTTTGGGTTTGAATATGCCGAGTCTTAAGCCGGGGAGTTGAAATTCAGCATAGGTATTCGGAATATAGGGGTTTGGTTCTAGGTCGAGAAATTTTGTGTAAAATTTAACGAGAACTTCTTTGTCAATGTCTGCTAAAGTCACGAAGGCGGCGCTGTATTGGAAACTCATATAAATTTATAATGGGGAATTGGGGGAATTGTGTTCAATCATTGGTATGTGACTAATGGCTGTGGCGAAAATCCTAAACTAGATTATCATATTCTAATACAACAAATATTTCTCTATGGAACTCACCAATTTTATTGCTCTGTCTGTGATTGTTGTGGCTGCCCTGGGGATTGGCATGGGAACAATGACTTGGGCTTACTCTGGTAAGGGCAGTATTTCTGTACTGTTTAAAGAACCTATTTTAAACTCGCCAGAATTTCCCGATACAGACAGCGGTAGGAAAGCTGCCGCTTATTTCCAAGCTGGAATTGAGGCTTATCAGTCGGGAAAGTACCGCAAAGCTCAAGATAAATTTACTAGCGCTTTAGCACAAATTTCTGGCTTGGCTGAAGCTTACCACAATCGCGGTTTGATTTTTGCGAATTTGCGATCGGATGGCGAGGCTGTTGCAGATTTGATCCGTGCTAGCGAATTATACCAAGAGCAGGGTAATGGAAGTGCGATCGACAGCATCAAACAAAACCTGGCAGCGTTGAAGCAGCGCAAGTTAGAACGGGAGAAGCAAAAATAAATCAAAAAATAATAACGAAATTCCCGGCTTTTTTAAGAAGTCGGGAATCAGAGAAGGCAAGCTGAATTTACGTTTGGTGCCAATCAAATTTAAATATTAGTTATGATTTTTAAAATAGTCTTGTATCTTCGATTCTGTCAATTTGAGCAATCAACATTTCTCGGCTACAAGCAACGTGTCGATAATTAGTAATTGGATCGTAAGCTTCCCATTCTTGAGTTACTTCGCTGTCTTGCCACATAAACCATTCGCGATAAATTTCGCCTTCATCAATATCGCCGCATACAGCCAGCCAATCATCTCCTCCCAAACTGCTGTAATCTCCTCCTACTAAGTCGATCCAAGCAGCAGCGATACAATAGTCGATGTTACTGTGAGAATTCATCCCATGATTGTTGGAATTAATTTTTTGAGAGTGTACGGAAGTTTCGGGGAAGCAAAGAGTAGATTTCATATGTTTTTCCTGAATGTCATGTTGTTACTTTAGAAAAAATCCCTGAGTCAGGGTGCTCGCAAAATGCCACTATCCCTACCTACACACTTTTTCGCTCGATCGCGGATGACGGGCGATCGCACTCAACCTTTTGTGCTGTATAACTTAAGAGTCTGTTTCTGCGTACAAGCAACAGACGCTAAATTCAGCCAATTCGCCAAGTGGCACAAGGGCGAAGCTGGAACCCATAGTTAGGAATCCAGGACTAAGGTTATACTTGCTCAGGGGGTGAGTTTCAGTACAGTTTGCAAAGTCGATCGATAATTAATCAGGTCAATATGCTAGAGCTTCACTGCCATACAACTTACTCCGACGGTACTCTCACCCCCAGCCAACTCGTAGCAGCCGCCGCTGCCTCAGGAGTTAGGGCTTTAGCCATCACGGATCACGATACGATGTCAGGCTGGGACGAAGCCTTCGCCGCCGCTAGCTTGTACGATATTGAAATAGTACCCGGACTGGAACTGAGTACGGTACATAACGGTCGATCGCTGCATATTTTAGGTTTTTATCCCGATGCCAACAAGCTGCGAGCTCCTTTGAACGATCGCCTGGAAGGACGGTTTCGGCGATCGCAGGAAATGGTAGACAAATTAGCAGCAATGGGATACGCGATCGAACTTCCAGCCACATCCCCGGGAATGGCACCGGGAAGGCCTCACATTGCTAGCGCGCTGGTACAAGCAGGTTACGCCAAATCATCGCGGGAAGCCTTCGACAGGTGGCTGGGAGATGACGGCCCCGCCTACGTGCATTACGAGAAATTCTCGATCGCAGAAGGCATCGATTTACTCAAGAGTTGCGGTGCAGTTCCGGTATGGGCTCACCCTTATTTGTTTCGTGGCGGCGCGGTTGAGGAAGTCTTGAAAGAATTAGTAGATGCTGGTTTAATGGGAGTTGAAGTATACCATCCCAGCCACAGTTCCAGCCAAATTCATAAGTTAAAACAATTGTGCCTCGATCGCGGTTTGCTGATGACAGGTGGCAGCGATTATCACGGCCCCGAAGTAGAAAGAAATGAAAGAAAAGGTGTTGAAACTACTCACTTGAATATGCTGCATATACCGTTAGAATTGCTAGAACCGATTAAAGTTGCTGCGGCGAGTTTAAAATAATAACTGTAGTTACTGTAGGGTGCGTCAGTTGAGAGCAGAGTAAATCGAAATAATCAAGTCATTCTGACGCACCCTACTACTAATAAAAATCAAAATTAACATGAATTAATGTGAAGTTATCGAGCAACTTCTGTCGATCTAATGTTAGGGTGGTAGTAGCGTTCAACTACTCAATGGAGCTGATTATGAGTACAGAAGACAGAGCAAAGGCGATCGGCAAAAACGTAGAAGGCAAAGCTCAAGAAATTTTCGGTAACATCACCGGCAACAAAAAAGATCAGGCAGAAGGCAAAGCAAAACAAGCAGAAGCAGCCGCCCGCCACGCAGCAGAAGATGTGAAAAATGCTGTTAAAAATATGGCGGATAAGGCTAAAAAGGCGATCGACAAATTGTAAGCTGTCGGGCATCTAGATTGTAATTGTGGGGGCGGGCGAGACGCCCGCCCCACAAGAGATAGAGCTTTCATTTAAGATTGAAATACATTTTGGGCGATCGAATGCTGTGTAGTGAATAGGGTTCGATCGAATTTATTGTTGGAATTTGCAGAAACTGATTGACTCCTGCGAC
The DNA here is from genome assembly GCF_020883045.1 of Microcoleus sp. CAWBG58. Taxonomy (NCBI): domain Bacteria; kingdom Bacillati; phylum Cyanobacteriota; class Cyanophyceae; order Oscillatoriales; family Microcoleaceae; genus Microcoleus; species Microcoleus sp. CAWBG58. The sequence continues at coordinate 59,070 of NZ_JAHRFA010000010.1, forward strand.
ATCTCTTCAAAAGCGCAATGGAGAAGTCCCTATGATGGTTAATTATACAACTGAAACGGAGAAAGCTTGGTATAAGTCTCCTGCGATTGTCGCTGCTGTGGGTGTCAGCGCGATCGCCCTTGCAGCCTTCATTTACCCAGAACTCGCCAGTCAACCCATTGTACACTACCGGGCTGACGATAATTCGCTGTCAGCCGATCGCTACACCTTACAGCGACAAACCCACTGTCAACTCAGCAGCCAACATTACAAACCCGGAGATACCGCTGTTAGCATTCCGTTTGCCGATCGGGCCGTCGTCACCAAAACCATCTCCATTACCAATAGTTTAACGCTAATGGGGGAATGTCAACACAATGGGCGATCGATTACCAACAAACAACCCGGAACCTCTCTTGTTGCCTTGTTGGAACGCAGTCAAAGTGCCATTCAACAACAGCATCAAACCAACAAAAATCCAGGCATACTAACCATTGTAGCCAATGACTTTGAGCCGCGTCAAGGGGAGCGGGCGATCGATTTTAGTCGAGTCAAAACCCTCGTTGATGACATCGAAAAACAGGGAGTAGTTATCTCATTCATCATACCTCAAGGTCAATTATACGAAAACTTAACTAACGAGTTGAGCAGCAAAGAGAGTGTGTGCGTTTTAGATGAAAGCAAAGACGAAGATGCAGTAAGGCGCTCCATGACACCTTGCATTGACGCAGCCTTTACCAAAGCCAGAAAAATGACAACTAAATCCAATTAATTGTATTCGGATATTTCTTAGTCCGCGAAGGCGGACTTTGTGTGTGTAGACGCGGTTTCAACCGCCGAGTCATAGAAGGGATATCTCAAATATCCCCTTTATTTCTTAGTCCGCGAAGGCGGACTTTGTGTGTGTAGACGCGGTTTCAACCGCCGAGTCATAGAAGGGATAGCCAAACATTTCTCCGAATTCTGCCTAAACCTGCAACCCGCAGCGACACTATCTTATCAAGCAAAAACAACGAGATAAAACCAATGAACTCCACCAATAATCACTATAACTCTACCGCCAGCATCGTAGCATGGCAATACCTGCACCAAGAATTGACAGCCCTACTCCCCGAACAAATCAAATCCCAAATGAGTCAGCGGGAAAAAGGATATGCAGAAGGAGAAAAAGCCAAAACACGAATTAACGACTTAACCCCCTTAGCCAAGCGCAACCCCAACCCTGAAACCAAGAAAATAGTCAATATTTTGGTAGGATTAATCAGTGCGATTACCTTCAGTGCAGGGGCGCGAATATTGACTTCCGGCATGGGAAGTATGAGCATTCCAGCGAGTTTCTTCATCGGCGGGGCTGCGGGAGTAGTAGCAGATAAAAAAGTGATGAAAGTCATGGAGCATTCTCGCAAGAAAAACAGCACTCAGCAAGCATTGCAAGATATCCAAAAACAAAAACAAGCTCATCCCCCCAAAAATGAATTTGGCGAACTTTATTACGAATCTCAAACCGCCTTAGTGCTACAAGTAGAAGGTCAATTTTTGAATAAACTACCCTTCAGCGATGTCGGTTTAGCGCTGGGATTGAGTGGCACCGAATACGCTATGTCTCTGGGGATTGTAATCGGGTTGGGATTGCCGGGGGGAATTGTCTTAAATGCGATCGCCGCCAGCCTACCCGTGGTAATGTTATGGGGAGCCGCATCACTGCAAAACGACGCCTTTGAAATGCCCGGACACGCCCGCTCATTAATTGGACAATACGAAAGCAGCCTCCCCCAAGAAATCACCGAAATCGAAGCAAGTCAGATTAGTGGAATCGACGAAGAAGTTGCTCTGAAACAGCGAGAACTCGCCTATGAGCAAGCCTTAAACCTGCGTCGTGAAAAATTTGTCAGCGAAGGCGATACCAGCGGGCGACTGAAGAATTGGGACATGGTAGAAGCCGACTTTCAAATCGGCTGGTATTTGACCGAAAAGCACCAAATCGAAAAAGAACAAGACGAGAAACGGGAACAGCGGTACTTTAAATTTAAAGAGGATGTTGGTCAAATTGGCGAACAATATGAAGCACCCGCCGGTACTTATTCCCCAGAACAAATGGCCCAGTTAAAAATCGAATGGGTGGAAGTCGAAGAACAAAAAATGAAGGAAAGTTTCGCCCACGACATTCAGTGGTTGAATCACAAATACGGTAACAAAATCAAGCATTACGAGGAGGAGATTGTCGGCGCAGAACGACGGTATACCGAAGCCGAATCTCGGTGGCGGGAAGAACGGCATTCTAATGCAATGAAGGATACTGTTTAAGATTGAAACCCTCTGTATCTCTCGTTTGTATCGCAGTCTAGATCCCCCTAAATCCCCCTTAAGAAGGGGGACTTTGATCGGAGTCTTGTCCCCCCTTTTTAACAGACTTTGAAAGCTCTTGTCCCCCCCTTCTTAAGGGGGGCTAGGGGGGATCTGGCCTTAACCATCAAACAGCAGTCTCTGATTGGGTTTGACCTTAAATTGACACGAAGAAGAACACGGTGCGATGTCCTTCCATCGGGACACCACAAAAAAACTTTCCCCGAATCTGCATAAACCCCCCAACACCCGCGACATCAATATATCAACACCCGAAAACTGGACTATGACGAGACACGATCCCCCCGTCAAACCCTTACCCGGCTTAGTTCCTGTCGCCACAACCTTCAACTTGTGGCAGCATTGGCAACTCAAGCCGATTTCCTTGACTTTGTTACTCCTGGCACGTTACAGCATAATTTTCTCTGGGATAATTGAATTACCCCCATGCGATAGCAACGTGCCTGTGAACAACGACGAACAGTTACGCGAACTTCTACAACTTTTGAAAGACTCCCAACAGGGGAGTCAGGAACAAGAAAGACTCAAAAATCAATTGTGCAAACTCATTCCTCATTTGCCCGGAAGTCGCAAATATAGGGAACCTGACCCTAAGATTGATTTTGATGGAGCACTGAATGAAGCCTATGCCGGTTTTTTCACAACGCTGCCGAATTTTTTGCGGGGAATTGACCTCGATAATATCGCTGATGATGTGTTGCGAACTAGAGTGGTTAGACGGTTCAATCAAATTATTCAGAACAAAGTCTGTAACCAATATCGCAAGTTAAAACGGCAACCTTTTACTTTTAGTTTGGATGCTCCAAATAAGAGAAAAGATGGTGAAGAATTTGATGATGAAGGAATGGCTGACGATACTACAGAAACCGGAATTGAGCAACTGATTGAGGAAGAACAAGCGAAAAATCAGCAGCGCCTCGGCCTCCAACTTTGGCAGTATATCGAAGATGACCCGGATGGAAAACTGCGAAACTGTTATCCCGACAACAAACCGGAGGCTAATTGTCAGGTACTAGCACGGCGATTGCTGTTGAAAAACCCTCCAGATTCATTGTCTGTAATTGCCAAGGAGTTGGACATTAACTATCAAACTCTCAATTCTCACTGGAATAACAGAAACAAAAAGGATTTGAAGGGTTTGCCTCTTCTCAAAAAGATTGCACTTGAGTTTGGATATCAACCGGAGGAATAATGGTGAATAGCATGGATACTTATTTGTTAGAAATTCCTCTGGAGCAAACTGCCCGCAATTTGGCTTTGCAATTTGCTTCGGAGCAAGCTAATCCGCAAAAAGGGAAACGGGTTTATTTCAATACCTTGGCGGTTTGGGCGGTCAATTATTTTTTGGAATGGATGGAACTGGAAACCGATATTAACGGTGGCGATAGTTGGCATCAAATCGATCGGGCGATTTTGGATGTCGCCGATTTAGTCTTACCGGGAATTGGCAAAATAGAATGCTGTCCGGTTATGCTTGGAGAAACGGCGATTTCTCTGCCAACAGTGCGGGAAAATCGCATCGCTTATCTTGCCGTTGGCTTTGCCGAACCTTTCGATAAAGTGAAACTTTTAGGGTTTATTCCGGCTGTGGAAATTCTGGAGGAAACTGAAGAGATTTCTCTAACTAATCTCAAACCAATTGAGGAGTTGTTGGATTATTTGGATCGAATTGAGTTAGCAATTCCGCTGTTGCAAGGTGAAATTGACGAGTTGCTATCGGATTTGGCGGCAGATGACCCCGTACAAGCACGAGTGCGGGAGAATTTGCAAAACAAATCTATTGCTGAAATTGTGGCAATTTTGAATGGAGTTTATCGCAGTAGTGAGAAATCTGACTGGGGATATGAAGGGGGGAAGGCTTTAGCGGGAATTGGTGCTAGTAGTGGAGGTTTGGGAGGTATAAATCGATCTTTATCTGGTCATCAATCTTCAGATATTGATACGAAAGTTGAAGCTAAAATGAATCGGGTTGCTAAAAAGTGGATGAAGAAATTAGCTGAGATTTGGGGAGATGGCGATGATTCTGCCTTATCATAAACCTGCAACATCCCAAAAATATGGGTAAATTACCATGACTTGTAGGGGCGGGTTCACCAACCATTTATGATTAAAATCAAGAATATCAAAAACCCGCCCCATCCCCGCCATCAATACCGAAATACCGTCAAAATATGGCGTTTTTGGGGTTGGTTGGTGGGGTGGGGGCGGGTTTTTTAAGATTGTTTGTTTGTGGCGAATATGGTTGTGAACCCGCCCCTACAAGATGTGGTTTTTTACATCAAATATCCAAACAAATTCCCATGATTCGTAGGGGCGGGTTCACCAACCATATCTGATGAAAATGCACCATCTTGTAAACCCGCCCTCCCCAACGAGAGATCTCGAAAAACATCAAAATATTGCGTTTTTGGGGTTGGTTGGTTGGGTGGGGGCGGGTTTTTTGAGATTGTTTGTTTGTGGCGAATATTGTTGGCGAACCCGCCCCTACAAGATATGGTTTTTCTGGCTCGTGCTAAAATAATTTTAGCCATTGTGTCAAGCACAGGTAAAATATTGCATGAAAACAAGATGACTCAAAATAATTTGCTGTCTCGCATCTCAATTGACTCGAATATCTGTTTTGGCAAACCCTGTATTCGAGGCCATCGCATTTGGGTTTCTCTGATTCTTGATTTTCTCGCTAGCGGCATGACTGTGGAAGAATTGCTGGAGGAATATCCGGGAATTGAACGAGAAGATATTTTCGCTTGTATTGCTTATGCGGCTGAGTTAGCAAGAGATTGTTATGTCGAAATTCCTGTTGGTGAAACAAAGGTAGTTGCAGGGTGAAGTTAAAACTTGATGAAAATTTGGGTAGCATTCGCGTTGTTTCGCTGTTACGTTTGGCTGGGCACGATGTGGCGACTGTACGGGAACAAAATTTGACTTCAACGGTGGATGGATTGTTGATTGATATCTGTGGAAGGGAAGGTAGATGTTTGGTGACTTTGGATAGGGGGTTTGGCAATCGCCTCCGCTATAATCCTTCTAATTATTCTGGGATTGTGTTACTGCGTCTGCCTTCTCAAGCGAAACCGCAAGATTTGCAAGCGGCTGTAGAAATATTAATTCGCGGATTGGATGCGGCAGAAGTTGCGGGTAAATTGTGGATTATTCGAGGGGAACAGCTTTTGGAGTATCAAGCAATATCGGAAGATGAAGGTGTTAATTTCTAAGAGTGGATGGGTGGCGAGAAACCGGGTTTCTACGAGTTTTGTAGTTGAGTGACGAGAAATCTCCCAAGAAACCCGGTTTCTGGGAGTCGGTGGGTAGCGAGAAACCGGGTTTCTACGAGTTTTTTGGTTGAGTGACGAGAAATCTCCCAAGAAACCCGGTTTCTGAGACAAGGTGGGTAATTGCTGAAAACATTTTTCCGGGAATTTTGCATAAATTTTCCCCAAACTGGCGATATATATACATACACCATTCAAGGTAAATTCCTATGGACGAACAACGCCTCGCCGCCTATCTCCAACTGATTCAAGCCCTGCTTGAGTGCCCTAACGGTGAAGAAGATGATATTCTCAACGCCCATCGAGAGTTAGTGGATGCCGATTTTGTGCAAATCATGGAAGCGGTGGCGGAGAATATGGCGGCAGAGGGCAACTCGAATGCAGCTTGGTTGCAGAATCTGGCGGTACAACTGGCAAATTATCTCGGCAATACGGCAACTCCTGAAGAGTATTTATCTTTCTTGATGGAGGTGTTGCAGGCGATAGTTAAAAGTGATGGAAATCGTCAAGTTATCTATCCGCTATTTCAGCGAAATCTGGATAATTTAAATTTAAATCTAGCTAATTTTATGCAAACTTATGTAATTGAAACATTCAACAAAGAATCCTCTGAGCAGCAACTGTTTATTGCAGCAATTATTGGCAATTTCGGTAATTTAATTCAGGAGTTTCCCCTGGGAACGCGATCGTGGAATTTAGAAATAAGCATTGCTTGTTATACCGCTACCTTAGAAGTCTACAAGTGCGAGAAGTATCCCGAACAATGGGCAACGACTCAAATTTGTTTGGGGGTTGCCTATAGTAACAGAATAAAAGGAGTCAGGGCTGAGAATCTCGAACGGGCGATCGCCCATTATATTGATGCCTTAGAAGTTTACAAGCGCGAGAATTATCCCGAACAATGGTCGATGACTCAAAACAATTTGGCAATTGCCTATAGTAACAGAATAGAAGGAGTCAGGGCGACGAATATTGAACAGGCTATCGAGCGTTATAAGGCTGCCTTAAAAGTCTACAAGCACGAGAATTATCCCGAACAATGGGCAAAGACTCAAAATAATTTAGCGACTGCCTATAGTAACAGAATAGAAGAGGTCAGGGCGGCGAATATTGAACAGGCAATCGCTCGCTATACTGCTGCATTAGAAGTCCTTACCCGCGATAATTATCCCGAACAATGGGCAGAGACTCAAAATAATTTGGCGGTTGCCTATAGTGACAGAATAGAAGGAGTCAGGGCGGCGAATATTGAACAGGCTATTACCCGTTATACTGATGCCTTAAAAGTCCTTATCCGCGATAATTATCCCGAACAATGGGCAACGACTCAAAACAATTTGGGTCTTGCTTATAGTAACAGAATAGAAGGAGTCAGGGCGGCGAATATTGAACGGGCGATCGCTCGTTATACTGCTGCTTTAGAAGTCCGTACCCGCGATAATTATCCCGAACAATGGGCAACGACTCAAAATAATTTGGGGACTGCCTATAGGGACAGAATAGAAGGAGTCAAGGCGACGAATATTGAAGATGCGATTTATTGTTTTCGTTTGGCCTTAGAAATTAGCACTCCTGTTGCTTACTCTTTCAACTGTCTCAAAACAGCTAGAAACCTCGGCAATACCGCTTTCTCTGCTGGTTTCTGGGATATCGCCCTGGAAGGATTCGACCAAGCCATTCAAGCAGTAGAAAAAAGCAGAAGTTGGGCAACTTCCGACGACATCCGCCAACAGATGATAGCAGAATCCATCGGTGTTTACGAAAAGGCAATTCAAGCTGCTGTCAACAACAACCAACTGGAAAAAGCGATCGAATATTGCGACAGAACCCGTGCTCAGCGGTTAGTCGATTTAATGCACAGCAATGACGTGTATGCTAGCGGCGAAATTCCGCTGGAAGTGCAAAAGTATTTGCGGGAATTTGAAGCGAAGCAGCGGGAAATTGACGCAGAAGTCGAACAACTCCGCAATCCATCGGAGGGGAATAAGGGATTAGCTGGTGTGGGGAGTTCGTCACGGAGTCGGGCCCATACTGAAGCTTACACGGAGAAGATTAAAGAGTTGGAAGGGGAGAAACAGCTAATCTGGGAAAACATCCGCCGTTTAGATCCGGTTTTAGCGGGACAAGTTCAAGTAGATCCGATGCACTTTGCGGCAATGCAGCGGTTGATTGATAATTCCCAGACGGCAATTCTTTGTTTTTATACTACGGATGATGACACTCATGTTTTTGTGATTTATAAGGATAAAGCGCCGCAGATTCACACTTGTCATGGAGAGGGTTGGGTAAGTTTTCAGCAGTGGATTGATGAGGGTTGGTTATCGCCTTATTTGAAGGATCGGAAAATTTGGCAAGAGGGGATGGGTGAGTTTTTGTCTCAGTTGTCGCGGCGGTTGAAGGTTGATGAGTTGATTGGTAATTGTTTGGAGGGAATTCAGGAATTGATTGTGATTCCGCATTTGTATTTGCATCAGATTCCGCTGGCGGCGTTGCCGGTAGAACCCCCCCAACCGAGGAGGGCGGGCACGGGGGCACCGCCCCTACGAAGGGGGGGGCTTAAGAATCAAGATTCTGCCCTTGGTGTTGGAGAAGAACCCCCCCAACCCCCCCTTGGTAAGGGGGGGCTTAAGAGTGAGATTTCTGCTCTTACGAAGGAACAAGAGTCTCTTCTTTCTCCCCCCCTTAGCAAGGGGGGGCCGGGGGGGGTTCTTAGCGATTATTTCCTGCTGCGTTACGTACCCAGTTGCCGAATCTTGGAGTATTGCCATCAACGCCCAACCATCGAATCGCCGAAATACGGGATTGTGGAAAATGCCACGGATGATTTGTACTTCACTCCTTTTGAGTGCGAACAAATTGCCACAATTGTACCTGAACCTCAGCGCTTAAAAGGAAGTCAACAAGCAACAATCGCCACCTATCGAAACCTCGCCCAAAATGTGAATGTCATGCACTCCAGCCACCACGCTGTTTCGCGTTTGGACAATCCTCTGGAATCGCGGTTGTTTTTAGGTGATGGCAGTATCACGTTAGGGGAATTGATGACTCCTGGTTGGCGTTTGCCGCAGTTATCGGATGTGTTTATGTCTTGCTGCGAAACTAATTTAGCTTCGACGGGAATTACCGATAATCTGCTGAGTTTGGGTACGGGGTTTTTGTGTGCGGGGGCGCGGAGTGTGGTGAGCACTTTGTGGGCGGTGGATGATTTTGCTACTGCGCTGTTTTCGATTTTTTACTATCAGTATCGTCTGGAAGGTTTGAGTCGCCCGGAGGCTTTGTGGCGGGCGCAGGTGCGCTTGCGGAGGATTTCGGGGGCGGAGTTGAAAGGGCTTTATCAACCGCAAATTGATGCCCTGCTTCCGAAAATTATTGGGGATTTAAAGTGCAAATTGAATCTGGTACAGGAAGAATTAGAAGAGTTGGAATCGCAGCAGGATGAATATGAAGGCGGTACGGCTGAGTATCAAGAGTTGGAGGAGAAGTTGAACAAGAAAACGGAGGAGGAAGTTGAGATTCGGAAGCGAAAGGAAAGATATGAAAGTTTGGTCAAAAATCTTTATAATATGTCAAATCCTTTTGATGATTTGAGTTATTGGGCGGGGTTTATTTGTCAGGGTTTGCATTGATTGCTGGTGTTTAATCGTGTCAACAAACACGTCAGACACACATTCCGGCAGGGGTTGAAACCCCCGCCTCATAGCGAAAGTCCTCTAAAGAGGACTGATGAATTTAACAGTCCTCTTCAGAGGACTTTCGCTATGAGACAGGGAATTAATTCCCTGTCGGACTTTCGGTTTTACCCGCTATTTCACCTACATTTATCCGCCTAAACCTGCGCTTAAAACTCCGGTTCCGCGGCCAAAAGTTCGATCGCCAAATCCATCTTTTCCTTCCCCCGCGCCAGAAAACCTTCGCACTCCTGCAAACACTCCACAGCCACTGCAAATTCCTTAAAAACCTCTTCTAAAGGCAACTCTCCCGACTCCACCCGATCGATAATTGCTTCAATGCGATCGACCGTTTGCTCGTAATTCCAGTCAGACTGACGCAACTTCGACTTAACCATAACATTTATTCAGCATCCAAAACTTCCACAATTTTAACCTTCAGCACACCGCGACTCAACCTTACAGTCAACTCTTCGCCCAATTCCAAACCCTCTGTTTGGCGGACAATCGTACCGTCACCTTGGATTACCGCCGCATAACCCCTTTCCAAAACCGCCGCCGGATTTAGCGCCGCTAACTTTTCTTGCAATACCTCCAGTTTACCAGTTGCTTGCCGCAAAGTTCGCGATGTCGCAGGCAACTGTTTTAAACGATTTTGTAACTGTTGCAAATGTTGTTCTTCCTCCTGAAATCTTGCCCTCACAACACTTGCTAAGTTTAGCATTCTCTGCTTGTGTTCCCAGTAAATATCTGCCAAAATTGGTACGGCTTGAGCCGCCGCAGCCGTCGGAGTATGGGCTCGTTTATCTGCTACTAAATCTGCCAGAGATTCATCTCTTTCGTGGCCGATTCCTGTAATAATTGGGATTGTGCAATTGGCGATCGCCCTGACAACTCTTTCATCGTTAAAACAAGCCAAATCTTCCGCAGCACCCCCGCCCCGCCCTAAAATTATGACATCCGCCCTACCGTCCAATTCTACACGCGCGATCGCCCTGACAATCGCAGCAGCAGCCAAATCTCCCTGCACTCCTGTCGGCGACAGCAACACCTGCAAACCCGGATATCTCTGCGCTAACGTGCGCTGAATGTCTCCCCAAGCCGCGCTGCTATCGGAAGCCACAACGGCGACAATTTGCGGGTGTGCGGGGATTTCGCGCTTTCTCGCCGGATCGAAGAAACCCTCAGCTTCCAAGCGCGATCGCAATTGCTGCAACCGCAAAGCCTCCAATCCTTCCCCACCCGGTAGCGATTGCACCACAGTCAACTGGTACTCGCCACGATTTTTGTACACCCGGATGCTTCCCAAAACCAGCAATTGCTCCCCTTTTACAGGCATTTGCATCAATTTTTGCCGCTGCGAATTCCACACCACGCAGCGAATTGCAGCGCTTTTGTCGGTGTCGCACAGAGTGAAAAAGCAGCCGCTGGCGTGCTGGGAAACGTTCGATACCTCGCCGATCAGCCAAACTGATTGCAAGTTGCGATCGCCCTCCAGCAACTCTTGCAGGTATGATGTTAGTCCGCCCACCGATAAGGTTGTGTCAGGGAAAATTGAATTCATTAAATAAATGTAGATTTGAGTTTTGAGATTTGAGATTTAGGCTACTATATCTAAGGTATTAATTTGTAGGTCTATCCTCTGCGAGGGCTTCTCTACCGACGAAGGTAAATTAACAGCAAACAAACTAGTCAGTAACTCAGCTCTCTCATAGACTGAGCTTGTAAGAAATTGCAAGCTATACTGACCAGCCTAAGTCTTAACTGACTACGTTATTTGGGTCACGACACCGGAGAATGATCCGCTAGTTTTCCGCTCTGTCGCTAGTAGTTAAACAGTTTTAAAGTCACTGAAACAGTGCTGCTAGCCTAACAAGCCCTTATAACATTGACCGACAAGCGAACATTACCCGAAAGGGATTCGGAGACAACCATATCTCCATAGAGGGGCAACCATACCCCTCTAACCCCGAAAGGGGATTCAAGGCGGTTGAAACCGCTCTTGGAGTTTCCCTCTCAGGGCTGAAGCCACTGAGTCTCCCACTTACCGAACTGTTTTATGATATCAGATGTCATGACTTCGATGAATGTGCTGCGCCAAGAGGCTGCGGCGATCGGCATTACTGATGCCGAAGCCAGAAAATATGGCGATCTCAGACATAAAAGAACTTGGTCTTTGGCGATCGAACATCACCTCTCGATGCAAGATTTTGCCGATCGCGAAGCCCTCGAAGCAGATCGCACAGCATCCGATTCTGACAGCGCACTCAGCCACTCTCAGACACAAGAGTCTAAAGACTACGGCATTCAACTAACGGCGAACCTGGGTGAATCTGGAGTCAAAACAGAGAACAAAACAGCATCTGGGGCTTCGTCGCAACAGCCAGAAAGGGCGATCCTCTTCGAGGGCTTCGCTAACGGGCGATCGCACCACAATTCCGATTACCGCACCAACCAAAACCGAGGTTTTAAACAAGTAGTTCAAAACCACATTAAAGCCTTAACAATTGCCTCAGCCTCCCGCACTATTCATATAAATTCACAACTGAATAATTGGGTTTGTCCTGAGTGCAGCCCAAAGGGCGAATCGGGTTGTCACCTGTGCGCCGGAGAAGGCACCGTCAGCGACATTGCAGCTATTGGCTGGACACTCGCTTATATGGAAATGTTGGGATGTTCTGCTCGCGAAATAGAACCCCTCAGGAAAATTTCGCAGGCGTCCGAAACCCTAGAATTGAATTTAAAATCTTGTGTTGCTATCAAGAAAAGTACCGAGGTTTTAGCGCGTACAGAAAAATGGTTGATTCAGTTGACAGTTGACAGTTGACAGTTGACTTGGAATTAAGAGGGTTGGATTAATGAATAGTCTGATTTTAATTTCTACCTACAATGGTTCCGGCTTTAAACCAAGTCTTGCTGGTAGTTGGCAATTCGTAATTGGTAATATCACATCATCATCCCCTCATTTCCTGTCGCTAACAAACAACACGGATTCTAGTTTTTTTAAAGCAACTTCTAAATCGTCATTGATAACTTGGAAGTCAAATTCGCCCGCAGCTTCAATTTCCTCTTTAGCCCGCAGCAACCGACGGGCGATCGCAACTTCGGAATCTTGACCTCGACTCCGCAGCCGCCGTTCCAATTCTTCCCAAGAAGGAGGTAAAATAAAAATTCGCAAAGCTTCAGAAAACTTATTTCTAATTTGCCTTGCTCCTTCGAGCTCAATTTCCAGGATTACCAATTTTCCCTCGCCGATTCCCTGTTTGAGAGCAAAAAATGGAGTACCGTAAAAATTGCCAGCAAACTCAGCCCATTCAGCCAATTCGCCAGCCTCAACCATTTCCTCAAAGCGGCTGCGGCTGACAAAATAGTAGTGTTTTCCCTCAATTTCTCCGTCACGAGGCTTGCGAGTTGTCACCGATACCGAAAGATATAATTCGGGATGGCGGTTGAGGAGCGATCGCACTAGGGTGCCTTTCCCCACACCGCTAGGCCCCGTCAGAACAATTAATTTACCGGATTTCATTTTTAGAAGACAAACGTGTCACAATTTTAGTTTTCGCTTACTCTAGACTTTGACATACTCCCCACCGATGAATCGGGGGGATTCTTATTCATGGTTCATCGAAGTCCACTTACAGTATCAAATTGCTGATCAACGGCAGCGGTGGTCTTCTCCCCATGCTTTCCCGATTTCTCGGCGGATTCCTCTTGCCCAGAGGTACCGTTTTTATTCCACTGCACACCAAGAATATTCAATCCTTTGTACAAAATATTTAGAGCCGCGTTGGTATCGCGACAAATTTCAATCTTGCAACTAGGACATGAATGAGTTCTAGTGCTGAGAGACTTTTTGACTCTATGGCCGCAATTAGAGCAGTCTTGAGATGTATAGCTTGGCGATACTGCCACAACTGCTTTATCCCAAATCTTGCCGTAGTAGTCCAACCATTGAGTGTATTGATACCAACCAGCATCAGAAATAGACTTAGCCAAGTGGTGATTTTTGACCATGTTCGCAATCTTTAAGTCTTCATAGACAACCACGTCGTTAGAGTGGACTACGCACCGGGCAAGCTTTATTGCCCAGTCTTTACGCTGTCTTTGTACTTTCAGATGGATTCTACCCAGTCTTTTCCGGCAAGAGTGATAGTTCTTTGATTGGGGCTTTGCACCCTTTACAAATTTCTTGCTTAATCGTCTTTGGGCTTTCTTGAGTTGTTTTTGGGCCTTTCTCAAGAACTGAGGATATATCACAGCATTATCGTTTTGGTCTTTGGTGAAAAACTTCAACCCCAGATCCAATCCTACGACATTGCCAGAATACTCGCCTTGCTCTTTGCGCTCTGCATCAAAACAGAATTGGGCATAATACCCATCTGCTCTGTGTACTATCCGCACGCGGTTAATTTTCAATCTCTGCAAATCTTCCTGAGTTTCATTGTTGCAAAATATTGATAATGTTCCAATCTCAAAGCCATCGGTGAATGCGATCGATTTGCAATCATCCGATAGTTTCCAGCCTGAAACTTTATACTCGACAGAGCGACAATGTTTTTTAAACTTTGGGAAACCTTTCTTGCCTACACCTTTTTTACATCGCGTATAGAAATTAGAGATAGCAGCCCATGCACGTTCTGCACTAGCTTGACGAGCGGCGGAGTTAAGCCTTTTAGCAAAGTCAAACTCCTTGGCTAAATCTTTACATATGCTGTACAGATCGGCTTTACTCGTACCTTGATTATCCATCCAATAGCGAAGGGCTTTGTTCCGAATGAACTGGGCCGTTCGGATGGCTTGATCAATGGCAGAATATTGCTCTGCTGTACCGTGTTTTAGCTTAGCTTCTCTAACTATCATGGAGCTATGATAACATAGTTTTATCCAGAAAAATATAGATAAATATTTTCAACGATGAATTATTACTCTATAGCCCACTCTGCCGAACACAGCCGTGGAATCGCTTGGCTGGCGACGGTCGTCGCAGCCGAGTTCATCCCTAGCCTTGAAAGGCGGGGCTTTCCTCTCGCCTTTCGGTAAGTGCTCAAATTATAACCGACAAACCTCAATCATCCCTACCTTGAGCGTCTTTGCCGATCGCAAAACGATTAGCAACGGTTTCCGGCTGAATCGCCGAGAGGATAACGTGACTCGAATCAGTAATAATAACCGCCCTCGTGCGGCGGCCGTAAGTAGCGTCAACCAGTTGTCCGCGCTCCCGCGCATCAGTAATTATACGCTTAATTGGCGCTGACTCGGGACTGACAATGGCAATCACTCGGTTAGCCGACACAATATTACCAAAACCGATATTAATTAATTGAATATCCATGAATATCTCAATCTATAGGTGAACAAGTAACTATCAATCCTTACTTATCATCATATATAAAAATATATTTTCTGGCAAGGCTAAAATTATTCATAACAAAAAATTTTAAATTTTTACCTTCATTTTTTGCTCTTTTTTGAAGCAGAGTCTGCCGATCTTTATCAAAACTTTAAAAAACTACCGCTGTTGACCGCTTGATGTTAAAGATTCGGTAAAATTATCAATTTTTCGTTGCGAATAAAGGCTTTAGCTGTATGGAGGAGAAAACCGTCAGTAAATGTTGCGAAATATAAATTAAGTGTCAGGTGTAGGTAAAGTTAAGTATCATCACTGATTAATGATAGCAAATATTCACCAAAGGCAGTTTATACTGACAGTATTGAGATTAATGCTGCTTTGATGAGCCTTCAAGCTAATCTAAAAGCTGCTGGCGATTACCTACGGGATAGCTACGCGGCGCGTACATAATCCCCAATTTTCGACAAAAAGATTGGAAATTATGTGTAAAACTACAGATGTTTGTTGCATGATGTTCTACAAGAAAAATGGTTCGTAGTGAGGACTTTAGTCCTATTAATACCAATTTAAAAGTGTTACTATAACCCTTCGATATTGTTCCTATAAAATTAGGTACGTTGTTGGGCTTTAGCCCTCTTTATCTATACTTCTAAAGAGGGCTAAAGCCCAACAACGTACCTTTATTTATAAATATAAAGCTTGCGTCTAATACGCCACCCCACTTTAAGGGATTAGGGATTAGGGGGAATCTACCTTAAGTGAACTGTATTGGATTATATGTAAATAAAAATTATAGGACTAAAGTCCTCACTACAAACTTTTTAATTTCGCTAAAAAGCGGGATTAATGCAGATGAATTTACCTGCATTAATCCTCAATTATTCGACAGTTTGTTAAGCCGCAACTAAACCGCTGTGTCTCAACAAAGCTTTAGTGCTCGGTTCGCGTCCCCGGAATGTTTTAAACACTTCCATCGGGTGCAAACTGCCGCCCAATCCTAACACTGTATCTCGGAAGAGTTTACCTGTAGAGGCGATCGCACTTTCATCTTCCAAACCCGCCTCCTCAAACGCCGCAAAAGCATCAGCACTAAGGACTTCGGCCCATTTGTAGCTGTAATAGCCCGCCGCATAGCCGCCCGCAAAAATGTGTCCGAAAGCGCACAAAAATGCGTCTTCTTCCAGAGGAGGCAACACAGTTGTCGTTTTAGCGATGCGGTTGCGGACATCTGCCACGGTTTCGCTGCCGCCCGATCGATAGCGGTGGTGCAATTCGATATCAACACTGCTAAAATGTACTTGCCTGAGCATGGCACTGCCACTCATGTAGTGGCGCGCTGCTAACAGCTTTTGGTAATAGTGTTCCGGCAAAGTTTCCCCTGTTTGGTAATGTTTCGCCATCCCGAACAAAGTCGCCCTATCGTAACACCAATTTTCCATAAATTGACTGGGCAACTCCACCGCATCCCACTCAACATTATTGATGCCCGAAGCCCCCGGATAGTCTACTGTTGTTAGCATATGCTGCAAACCGTGGCCGAATTCGTGAAACAAAGTTTCTACTTCCACAAAAGTCATTAAACTCGGTTTCCCATCAACCGGAGGGCTTTGGTTGCACACCAAATACGCCACAGGTAAGCGCGTTGTTGTCTTGGACGCTTCCACAAACTTAGCGCGCACCACGCACTCATCCATCCAAGCACCGCCGCGCTTTTCTTCTGGGCGACTGTAGGGATCTAGATAGAAATTGGCGATCGCATTTCCGGCTTCATCATCTATTTTAAAATAACGCACGTCTTTGTGCCAGACAGGAGCTTGACCGTCCGCCGCCGTTACCGTCACGCCGAACAGCCGCTTTACTAATCCAAATAACCCCTCCAAAACCTGCGGCAAAGCAAAATAAGGACGCAATTCTTCGGCACTAAAAGCAAACTTTTCTTCCCGCTGCCTTTCCGCCCAAAAACCCACATCCCAGTGCTTCAAATCCGCAGCTTCCGGCGCGCCTTTAGAGGCAGCAAAAACTTTCAATTCTTCTAAATCTTTGACAGCAGCATCGTAGCTAGCCAAGCGCAATTCTTCTAACAAAGCTTCCACTGCTGTCACGTTAGGAGCCATTTTGCTCGCCAAGCTCAATTCGGCATAACTGCCAAACCCGAGCAAAGCAGATTTTTCGTGGCGCAGTGCTAAAATGCGATCGGTCAAAGGCCAGTTATTCAATTCTCCACTGCTGGCTCTGCCGATCAAAGCTTTATACAACTTTTCACGCAAATCGCGGCGAGTGCTGTGCTGCATGAAAGGCCCGTAACTCGGAAAGTCTAAAGTAATCCGCCAAGGGCCATTTTCCGCACCGGCATTTTCGGCGCCGGCACTGCGAGCCGCTTGAGCTGCTAAACTCAACAAACTCGGCGGTAAACCGTCAATTTCGTCTTTGTTTGTGAGGGTGATACTGAAAGCTTTGGTAGCGTCGAGGACGTGATTGGAAAATTGAGTAGTAATTTCTGCCATTTCTAACTGAATGGCATTGAAACGCTCTTTTTGCTCGCCTTCTAAACCAACGCCGGAGAGTTGAGCATCTCGGAGGGAGGCTTCGACAATTCGCTGTTGAGCTGACTCTAAACTGTCCCAATTTTCGCTAGCCCGCAGCGCTTTAAAACCTTCATAAAGCGGTTTGCTCTGACTGAGCTTGCTCGCAAATTTTACTACTTCCGGCTGCACTGTTTCGTGAGCCGATCGCAATTCCGGACTATTTTTCACCCCCATCAAATGTCCGACAATGCTCCAAGTCCAATTTAAACGCTCTCCGAGCCGCTGCAATGGTTCTACCAAACCGCTCCAAGTCGGCTCAACAGAGGCCTCTAAGGCAGCTAACTCGGCTTCTAGTTCCGCCAGCAGTTGGGTAACGGCGGGGACTACGTGTAGGAGTGCGATCGCATCAAACGGTGGCAATCCTTTGCCAATTAATAACGGGTTATCAGTAACAGTTACGGTTGCGGTCATTTAATTTTCTTGTAACAGGTTGAAAACAGGTGAACTAGACAGATTACCTTTTCAATTTGTAACACAGTTGTCCAAAAAGTTCGACTTCAGCCGGGAGAGGGAGAGAAGGGGAGAGCGGGAGAAGGGGAAAATCTTCCTTATGAATGATGACTAACGATCGATTACAACTGCCAACTGTCAACTGTCAACTACCAACTGTCAACTGTCAACTACCAACTGTCAACTGTCAACTGTCAACTGTTTTGCAACTCCTTGACAACCGAGATTAAGCGCTTGAGGTGAGGTTTGACAACTTCTTGCTGCTCGTGTTCCAAACGGTGAATTTGAGCTTGAACTACAGACAAATCCGGAGTCGATTGGTACACAGGAGCTTGCACTTGGCTTTGCAGATTAGCCATAACTTTCTGGATTTCCAAAAATCGAGTATTTACTAATTCCCAGTCATCTCGGGTGAGAGCAGTTTCTGTCAAGCTCTTCATCGCACTTTGCAGTTGTTCTATCGCCTGTTCCACAGCTTCGATATTTGTCGGTTGGCCCACCGATAAATCTTGAATTTGTTCCCTCACCTGCTGGCGAACATCGAGCACAGCAGACGCCACAATTTCTTGCAAAGAAGCTACCGACTCTCCCAAACTCAGCAATTGTCGCTCAATATCGATCGACTCCTCAAAAGCTGCATTCCTAGGCAATGCAGCCATTTGCTGGCGCAGCGCTGCAATATCTGCTGACAAATGCCTCCGCAATTTAACAATTACCGTTACCGCCGTTTTTTCGACCTTATTTACAGACTTTTGTACTTGGGCCAATTCCGAAGTTTGATGAACCCGCACTTGCTGCTCGAACCGATACCGATTAGCCACATTCAGCGACAAAGCCAAGGTTAGGGGAGCCACCCCGTAAAAAGCTTGACCAGACACTGCCACCGCCAAGGAACCCAAACCAGAGGCCGCCAGAGAGGCGTACTCTGCCACCTCCAGCCAGTGCCTTTGAGGAAAACTTGGCCTCAAGCGGTTTCTAACAGAGGGGTTTGGCTTCCGCACGACTCTTTGGGTCATAGTATTTTCTCGTTGTTGATAAGGTTGCGAGACAGAGTGGAGCATCGATTTATATCCTTTTTTCAGTTATATGTTTTACATTATTTCTGTGCACTCTTCTATTTTTACCTAATTCAGTAAGTTAAGGATGATTGACACATTATTATGTATTTGCGAGCCGTCTTGCTGTCGCCCACAATTGGGGCTGTTAAAAGCTGAACCCCAAGGCGTCCTCTATTTTACAGGACGGGGCGCGATCGCCCGCAGGCGATCGACAATCGCTGCACAGGTCGGTCGATTTGAGATTTTCCATTTTTCGATTTGAGATTAAAACTGCCACCTACTGACGGCGATCGAAGCTTTTAGCCTAGCGGTAGTTGCGTTTTTGTTCGTGCATTGGTATAATTTACTTTTTCTCAATTTATCGGATATAATTTACAGCAAGACTTGACAAATGAAATCAGAAAAACCCGAAAATGCCGATCGACTCAAGTCTATTGTTAGTATCACAATCTTTATCATCCTCGTTT
Source organism: Microcoleus sp. CAWBG58 (assembly GCF_020883045.1). Classification (NCBI taxonomy): domain Bacteria; kingdom Bacillati; phylum Cyanobacteriota; class Cyanophyceae; order Oscillatoriales; family Microcoleaceae; genus Microcoleus; species Microcoleus sp. CAWBG58. The sequence continues at coordinate 78,263 of NZ_JAHRFA010000010.1, forward strand.
TAGCAGTAGGCTTTTTAAGCGTGAATTTTATTTCAGCTCTCTATGCTAAATTTGCTTAAATTAACTGATTCATTGGTAATTTGGTAATTGGTAATAGGTAATTGACTGTCAACTGTCAACCCTTTGGCTGCGCTCTTCGGATAAGCTGTCAACTGCGAACAGTCAACTGCCAACTGCCAACTGCCAACTGCCAACTGCCAACTGTCACAATAGCTAATGCAAAAACTTGCGAACTTGATATTCGCGACTTTCGACGATCGGCATTTGCAAATCGCCCATTTTAGCATCCAACTCATCGATTGTGCTTTGCGGCACCGAGTTCCACTGTTCCCTAGTTTCCCAGCGAATCAACATCAGCACCTCATTTTCCACCGCATCCACCCAAACTTCTTTGCCCAAATAACCGGGAAAACTTTTGAGTCCGGCCGTCCAAACTTCTTCATCTCGCAGAATAAACTGTTCCCATTTTTCACGAGGTACTTTAAATCTCAGCCACTCAATTACCATATGATTTTAGATTGTAGATTTTAGATTTTGTAAGGTGCCCAGGCAAAAAAGGATTGGTATGTCATCTCAGATTCATATCGTGTTCTTTCGGTTAACCCGGATAAGTAAGGATCGCGCGTGCGGACTTAAGTCCGCTCTGATGATGCGGACACTCCCGACGCACTACGAACTATTTTTGTTGTGCTAAGCGACAGCACATTATATCATTCCTGACGCACCTACAAAACTTATTGAAAAAAACATTAGTTCTCAGTCACAACATTATGATAGTAAAAGCACCCTAAAATAATTCCAGATTTGGATTTAATCGATTAATCGTTACCGATCGCAATTTTAACGATTAACTCAGTTCCCTCTCCCGGACGAGAAATACACAGCAAGTCACCACCATGCTTTTCTACTACCAAATGCTGGGATATTGCCAATCCCAAACCTGTGCTCGTGGTCTGACATTTAGTGGTAAATAAAGGGTCAAAGATACGGCAGAGAACTTCTTCAGTCATTCCAGGGCCGTTGTCGCTAATGGCGATCGCCACTTCGCTCTCCCCTATCACTTCTGTCCGAATCCGAATTTCGGGATTGAATATTTCAGTTCCCGAGCTACCGGCAGACAACAAAGACTGATTTTGGATTTTACCATACTTTTCCGGATTTCTCCCCTCTGCTTCCAAAGCGTCGATCGCATTTGTCAACAAGTGCATGAACACTTGATTTAACTGTCCCGGATAGCAGCGGACTCGCGGCAAATCCCCGTATTCCTTAACTAGAGAAATACCCGGCCGTCCCCCTTTAGCTTGGAGGCGATTTTGCAAGATCAGCACAGTGCTGTCCAAACCTTCATGGATATCCGCAGGCTTCATTTCAGGTTCGTCAGTACGCGAGAACAAGCGGAGCGATCGCACAACATCCCGAATTCTCTCCGAACCGACTTTCATTGAATTTAGCAGTTTTGGTATGTCTTTTTTGATGAAGTCTAAGTCTAATTCTTCCATCAAATCTTGAATTTCCGGAGCTGGATCGGGATAATTTTTTTGGTAAAGGTCGATCGAACGCAGCAGTTCTTGAATGTAGCCAGTGGCGTGGCTGACGTTGCCAGAAATGAAACTAACTGGATTGTTAATTTCATGCGCTATTCCTGCTACCAACTGCCCTAGAGATGACATCTTTTCTGTTTGGATCAGTTGAGTTTGAGTTTGCTGCAAAACTAACAGCGTCCGCTCTAATTTTGCCGCTTGCTGGCGCAGGCGTTCTTCCGATTCTTGCAAAGCCAACAAAGACTGTTTGCTTTCTGTAATGTCCAATCCCACAAATACCGCTGCCGTATTTTTTTGATATTTTTGAGCCACAATTAAATAAGTTTTATTTTCTCCTCTGATGCTCGCTGTTATTTCTTGAGAGGTCTTATTGTTCGAGCCGACAAAAAAATCGTATACTAAGTCGTTAAATTTGGGACTTGTATCTAAAAAACCTACTTTTTTACCTGCAAATAGTTCCGCAGGCATTTGATAAGCGGAAGCTAAATGTCGGTTTACTCCCAAGTAGCGCAAATCGGAACTTACCCAAGAAACTAATCCGGGTACCGCATCCAAGACGGCTTGAAGTTGCTCTTTTGCCTCTAAAAGCGCAGATTTTGCTGCGAGGCGAGCAGAAATGTCGCGGGCGATAGCGCAACAGTATTCGCAGCCGTCGTATTCTAAATAATTGAGTTGAACTTCAACGGGAACAATGGTGCCATTTTTGGTTTTATAACTGGTTTCAAAAGTAAGGTTGTTTTGCTGCTTGAGTTCAACCCAGCGCTCTGGCCAATCCGATGCTGACAATTGCGAATCGATGTCGGTGAATCTCAGCTTTAGCAGTTCCGATTCCGAGTAACCTCCTCGATCGCAAGCCGCTTTATTCGCATAGCAAATTTTCCCGTCGGAGGTGGTAAAAAAAACTGTATCAGCAGCATTGTCGAGGGCTTTTTGAGTTAGTTGTAGTTTTGTTTCTAACTGCTGGCTTTTGCCACCGGGCCTCCATATATTGTTGTAGAAATTTCTTTCTGTTATCTTTTCGGCAAACAGGATCAAACCGCCGATCGCACCTTCGTTATTTTTCCACGGCCAAAATACCCATTTTTCCGCAGCCCTGACCCCACCTTCGATTTGTCCTGCTACAGATACGGGCGATTGCCCTACGACAAACTCGCTATATTCCAAAACTCCCGCCAAACAAGCGCGAGCATTTTGGTGCCAATATTCCGGGAGATTTGGGAACAGTTCCCAATGAGACCGACCCAGGGCCTCACCGCCACCAAACCCGCAATCTGTTTCCCAGCGACGAGAAACCGACAGATAGCGCATTTCACAATCTACCATTGCCACGGCGTCGGCGGAGCGCTCCACAAACCGCCGAAATCCCTCTTTATTTTCGGACATGGCTGCATCAGGGGGTTGGTGGGCGATCGGGATTTTCCCCCCGGCATACCTTCCCAGTCGAATTTCTTGCTTAACTGGCTTAGTTTGCACGATTTGGGATTTCCTCCATAGCTGTCAAGTTTGAAAAATCTATTTCAGACCTAAAACACTCTTCCCCTGATTGGCTGTTTTGGGTGATACCCTTGGAGGGTCTCACCCATCAGTAATATCATTTTCTAGGAGATGTGTCCATAGGTACTTAATAAATTGTTCCCGAAACATTGACATTCAGGAAATTTCCTCATAATTATTCAACATTTGAGGTGGCGCAGCAGTACGCACAGGCTAGCTATCCCTCTTCGTGAATCGCCCAAAGTGTGTGAGACTTTAGGTGCGTCGTCAAACAAATTTGTGCGTAAATTCACTGGTAAAATCCACTCTTCCTTTCCGCAGCATCGCAGGATCTAATCTTTCAATTGTGTTACAAGTGAGTAACACTACGAGTTTCTGTTGAAATTGAATCCCGTGCTCGTCCATCACGCTTTGATACAGAGTTCCATCCAGCAAACTCAAAATATGTTCAGTTTTGTTACTGCGTTGGGCCGCTGCGGTCGATCGATCTTGAGCCAAATTATCAGCCTCGTTGATAATAATGCAAATCCGCTCCAAATAACTCGGGGGGACAAAATTTTCCACCGCATCATGATCTAAGATAAAGATCACATAACCCAGCGGCACTAAAATCTCCTTTGCTACCGCTTGAGTCCAAGCAGTTTTGCCAGTCCCCGGTTCGCCGCTAACCAACACAGCCAACTGATTTTGATCGAGAATTGCCTGCTGAACAGTATCAGTAAAACTTTGAACTTCCGCAGAAAAACTCCGAATAGGAAAGTGACTGTGAACCTGTCCGACACGACTTTTGTACCCGCTGAGAATCACCGCTAAATTATAAGTAGCCTTGCTAACTAACGGCGCAATATCTTTGCAAATCAGAGTGTAGCACCGCCGACCCCTGTCGTAGCTGTCAATTTGCAGCCAACAGCCTGCTTGTCCCCAATAAGCATAAACAGTACCCAAAACTTCCAAACGTTCCCAGCTAACAAATCGCTCCCGCGGATAAGAAAAATGCCGTTCCATAAAAAACTGGGTAATCGCATCCGGTTTACCCAGCAAATCCAGAACCTTGAAAACAACAATCTCTTGGAGTTTGTTGAGAACGTAGTCGATGGGAATACTAGCGCGGCTGACCAATTGAACAACAGGCGTTTCCGTGACTAAAACATCTTTGTAACGGTAATCCGGGTAAACCGGTTGCGGAGTAATGTAATCCCAAAACTCGTCTATTTCGTAGCGAGTATTTTCCGAGAATACATTTAAGATATTCGCCCACCAAGTATACTGGTGTCGTCCCATGGCATCGGCGATATCGCTGGCTGCATCTAAAGTTTTTTGAGCGAGTTCTACAGGGTCGCTAGATGCTAAGTGCAGCAGGTGTTCCCAATCAAATTGACGGTAGAGAGGTCGCCAGCCCGATCCTAGGAGCCCTCGATTTTGAGGGTTGTTTTGATTAAAATTGTTGTCGCGATCGCCCATATCTTCCGCACTCATCTTGTAAAACTCCTAGTTACTCTTATTTTAAAATATTTGTCGCACACTTGCTAGAACCAAACAGGATTTTCTCAATAAACTTTTAGATAATTGGGCGGCACCATATCTACCAACCAAACTTTGTTATCCGAGCAGTAAAATGTATGGCCGTCGCATTGCATTGCTGCGGTATCTACAATCAAGACTGCCGGGATGCCGTGTCTGGCACCTACTTTACGGGCTGTTTGAATGTCCGCCGACAAATGAACGTGATGTCGAGACATTTTCCGAATTCCTTCACTGAGAATAGACTTGACGGCAGTCTTGCCTGTTCCGTGATATAAAATATCTGGTGGAACAGCAGGTTCTAACTGCAAGTCAACCTCTACACTGTGTCCTTGGTTGGCCCGAATTAGAGTGCCTGTCGAGTCAAAAGAAAAGCGCTGTTTGTCGTTTTGGGCGACTACTTCCTTGAGTTCGTAAAGCTGAACGGAAAAGTTATTTTTTTGGCAAGCATCGAGGAGTTCGCCAACAGAAATCCAGCCCCCCGGTGCGAGTTGAATGCCGATGCGTGCGGGCGCGTGGCGCAGGTGTTTGCTGAGATATCTGCTAATTTTTATTAATCGGGCATCGTTCATCATTTTACTTAATTTATTGAGTTATTTTGTGGGTATATCGGGTTTATTTAATAGGTACGTTGTTGGGCTTTAGCCCTCTTTCGATATATATAAAGAGGGCTAAAGCCCAACAACGTACCTTTATGAATCGGGAAAAACTCTGCCTTCTACCTTGGGACAATGCCGCCAAAAATAGCAAAATTGAGATAGCGCCAGTGACAAGCTACGTCTGCAAAACCCGCTGCTGCCAACCACTGTGTCTGCTCTTCCACTGAGGAGGGAATATCTTCTTTTAGATAGTTTTGAAACCAAGCTGCATCGTCTTCTCCGTTAGCTTTCATGTACTGCCGCCACAACTGTTCGTATTGCTCCGTCAACCTGGGAGTCGCACCTGTGACAATATCTCGAATGAGCAAGATTCCTCCTGAATTCATTGACTGAAAAAGTTTCTTAAATAGCGTTTGTTTTCCGGCGCCGTCTAGGTGGTGGATCGCCAATCCTGAAACTACCAAATCGTAGCCGCTGCCGAAATCGTCTTCGGCGAAGTTTCCCTGCTGCAATGTCAATCGGTGTCCGAAAGCGGATAAGTTAGTTTGACAAACTTTTAGCATATTTTGGGCCATGTCAAAGGCTGTGACTTTTGCTTGAGGAAATGCTTGCAAAATCATTGCAGACAGTATGCCAGTTCCCGCGCCTAAATCTAGAACTTTTATGTTGGCATGGGTTTCAAAATCAATTAATTGCAATATTATTTCGTGTTGCTCGCGATACTGCGGAATGAGGCGGGGAATTAAACCATCATAATCAAATGCTCTTTCTTCAAATTGTTGGCGTACATCGTCTAAATTCCTAGATAAATTCACTAAAACTTTTCCTCAAATTTTTAATAGTTGAGTGCGTTAATGCAGTTGGACTGCTCTCTCGTTAAATGTCGTATTACATTTATAATACAAAATATTTACAGACCTGTCAAGATGTAGCAGAAAATAATTTAACTGAAGTTGCTGACGATCGCAAAACACAGACTTGGTTAGCCATTTCCCAGCCAATTATTGGGGAAGTGTCAAGCCCTGCACATATATAGCAATACTCGTATCATTTTCATAATTCTTGTAGGAGTTCTTTAAGATCCCGGTTGCCCCGATAGATAGGGGGTAGGCACGGGGCACTACCCCTACAAATTTATCTGAATCATTTAGGATGGCTATACCTGGGATGTGGAGATGAGGCAGAATGCAGGAGACTCGAAAGCCTGGGGCAGAGATTTTGTGCCAGATGCGACATAGTAATTTTAAGAAAAAAGTTGGGTTTTTGCAGCCAGCGGCGGAGCGGGCAGATCTGAGAAAATCTGTCTTCAGATTGACCAATTTTAGTCTAAACTTCAAATAAAATTTCAGGTGACTCCAGTTTTCCAAAATAGTGCCACTGTAGGCAGCTATCCCCAACCCCGATAGTTCTTGTTCATTCCTCATCTAAAATCTCGAATCTCAAATGGTATGACTCCTGAGTGGATGTGCTGTTTGCCGAGCATTCATGAAAATAAAAATATACAAAATATTACACCCGCCGGTGCGGAAAAAACAGTGATAATTAATCAGGATGCGAGTAGATTAGGTGTCAGTCATCAGGGGACAATAGAAGCAATGGAAATTCAAGAGCGGAGCCAGGAGCGGCGCGATCGCCTCAGTCAAATTTCTACGATAAAAGAACTAGATTCGTCGCTGCAAGAAGGTTTAGATTTTAAAGTAGCGATCGACCGATCGGCACTGGCGGTGAGAACCGACGCCCGAGGAATTATCAATTATGTCAGCGATCGACTGTGCAGCATCTCTAACTATTCGCGTACTGAACTAATAGGGAGCCATTTTTGCATCCTCCATTCGGAATATAAGTCTTCGGAATTAATCAAAAATCTGCTGTCAACAGTTGCCAAAAATGAAGTTTGGGAAGGAGAAATGAAGAACCAAGCCAAAAATGGCAGTGATTATTGGGTGTACGCAGCAGTAGTTCCGCTTTTGGACTTTAACGAGAAACCCTGTCAGTATTTGGCGATCGGATTTGACATCACCGATCGCAAAGCCGTTGAAGCAGCCCAAGCCGCAGTCAACCGCGCCAAAGAAGATTTTTTGGGCATAGCGGGACACGAACTGCGATCGCCCCTGAGCGCGATTTTGGGATGGGTGCAGCTAGCCCGATCGCGCAAGTTAAACGAAGCTACCACCAACCGCGCTTTGGAAATCATCGAGCGCAACGCCAAATTGCAAAACCGGCAAATAGACAATCTCCTCGATTTGAGTCGGCTGCTGCGGGGGAAAGTCCGCCTGAACCTGGCTCGGGTTCACCTCCCATCTGTCATAGAATCGGCTATTGAGACCGTCCGCCCCGCCGCCGAGGCCAAAAACCTCCGCGTAGAAACACAGTTCTACCCGGGCGTCAGCTACGTTGTGGCCGATGTAGAGCGCTTGCAGCAAATAGTCTGGAACCTCCTGGCCAACGCCATCAAATTCACCCCAGAATCGACACCAGACCCAGTTAAAGTGCGGATCGAGCCTACAGAGTCGGGTACCTTGATTCGGGTCAGCGACAGCGGTTGCGGGATTGAACCCAAATTTGTGCCGCACATCTTTGACTACTTCCGCCCCGGAGATAGCTTCCAGTCCAAGGAACAAAATCGGCTCGGGTTGGGGCTCTCAATTGTGCGGCATTTGGTGGAATTGCACGGGGGAACTGTTTGGGCTTCCAGTCCCGGCCTGGGTATGGGGACGACGTTTGGGGTGCTGCTACCGATCGCGAACAGCAACAATTCGCGCGACGACGATCGCCAAAGCGCGATCGGCCGCACCGAAAACCACGCGGAATCGGTTCCCAAACCCCTAGCCGGAAAGCAAGTGCTGGTGGTGGAAAGCAGCGCCGAGATTCGGGAATTTCTCAAAACAGCCCTCGAAGCATTTGGAGCCAAGGTAACAGCGGTGGGTAGCGCTGGCGAAGCGATGGCGCAGTTGGAACAGTCGCGGCCCGACGTGTTGGTGAGCGATATGGCGGTGTCGGAAACAGACGGCTCCGATTTGATCCGCCGCATCAGAGCCATGGAAACGTCCGAGCAAAGGGAACTGCTGCCGGCGGTGGCCCTGACGGGAGGCGTCCGTGAGGAGGATTCGGCATCGGCCCTCTCTGCGGGGTTTCAGAGGCATTTGTCGAAGCCGGTGGAGGCGAATCAGTTGGTAAGCGCGATCGTCCAATTGGCAGGGATGAGTGAATTTGGCTGCCCAGACGCGGGAAATGTTGGGGCGATCGCCCCGATGCCGGACTCTAACAGTTGTGACGACAAAAATAATGGGGGACAATTAAAGCCTGACAGCCGAGAATTACCGCTGTTGCTCGTAGTAGAAGACAACTATTCTCTGCTGGCTTACCTCCAAACTTTATTGAGTCCGTACTATCGAGTTGCGGTGGCGATGGACGGGGTTGAAGGTTTAGAAAAAGCCAAAAGTTTGCAGCCGAATTTGATTTTGAGCGACCAAATCATGCCCCGACAAAACGGACTGGATTTGCTCAAGGAGATTCGGAAGACGCCGGAGTTGAGTTCGACTCCAGTAATCTTTTTGACAGCGCGATCGGGCATGGAAGCTCGGATCGAAAGTTTGGATGCTGGTGCTGACGATTATATTTCCAAACCTTTTGACGAGAGGGAACTGTTGGCGAGGGTTAGAAACTTGCTGAGAACCCACGCAGCCGAACAGCAGTTGACGGTGCTCAACCGCCAATTGCAGCAGCAGAAACGGCAGTTAGAAACAGTGAATCGAGCCTTGCAGTATTTGGCAACTTACGACAGTTTGACTGAGGTAAGAAACCGCCGCTTTTTTAATGATTATATGGATGCGGAATGGCGGCGTTTGGCGAGGGAAGAAGCGTCGCTGTCTTTGATTATGTGCGATATCGATTACTTCAAACTTTACAACGACACTTACGGCCACCAACCGGGGGACGAGTGTTTGCGGCAAGTGGCGCAGGTTTTGCAGAAATCGGTAAACCGATCGGCTGATTTAGTTGCGCGTTACGGTGGAGAAGAATTTGCCATAGTTTTGCCGAATACGGATATTGAAGGTGCGGCTTGCGTTGCCGAAAGGATCGCCCAACAGGTGCGGGATTTGCAGATACCTCACGCGCAGTCTGCTGTCAGCGAATATGTCACGCTGAGTTTGGGTGTAGCTTGCTGCATTCCGGCGCCGATGTCGCAGCCGGCGACGTTAATTGCGATCGCCGATGAGTCGCTGTACCGGGCGAAGGCCGCTGGGCGCGATCGGGTTTCGGTTGCAGCCTTTGAAGCATAACAGTCATTAGTCATTAGTTTTTAGGTGCGTGCGTGCGATCGAAAATAAACTTAATACAAACAAAGGTACGTAGTTGCGCTTCAGCGCTCTTTCATATATCTACCAAAAGCGCTAAATTTCAACCACTCTCAAACGCAAATATCAGATAAAATAAAGGTACGTAGTTGCGCTTCAGCGCTCTTTCATATATCTGCCAAAAGCGTTGAACTTCAACCAGTCCTAGACGCAAATATCAGATAAAATCAAGGCACGTAGTTGCGCTTCAGCGATCTTTCATAGATCTGCCAAGAGCGCTAAAGCGCAACTACGTACCTAAGAATTAACTTTTATCGGAGTACCAAATTCTTGGTTTCATAGCAAAACTTGACAAAAATTTGTTGTTTTTAGAACAACTTTAAAATATTATTGCCATGTCTCAACAACAGCAAAATCCCCCAGAATTCAGCAGCTTTGCCGATTGGTGCTTGCACAAAGACAGCCTTTCAAAAGAAGCAAGACATACAGTTGATGCGATGTTAGAATGGGCTGGCACTTCTGACATTAATCAAGCGAACCAGATACTATCAAGTAGCAATCATCTGAATCTCTCCGACAATCAAATATCAGACATCACGCCCCTGCAATCTCTCACTAATTTAACTATTCTGAATCTGTCGGACAATCAAATATCAGACATCACACCGCTACAATCTCTGACTAATTTGAAAGAGCTGATTTTCCACAAAAATCAAATATCAGACATCACACCCCTGCAATCTCTGACTAATTTGACTGATCTGTATCTGGGCAGCAATCAAATATCAGACATCACACCTCTGCAATCTCTGACTAATTTGATTTCTCTATTTCTGAACTACAATCAAATATCAGACATCAAACCCCTGCAATCTTTGGCTAATTTGACTTATCTGTATCTGTACACCAATCAAATATCAGACATCACACCCCTACAATCTCTGACTAATTTGACTAAGCTGATTCTGGGCGGCAATCAAATATCAGACATCACACCCCTGCAATCTCTCACTAATTTGACTTCTCTGAATTTGTCCGACAATCAAATATCAAACCTCACACCCCTGCAATCTCTGACTAATTTGACTTCTCTGTCTCTGAACCACAATCAAATATCAGACATCATACCCCTACAATCTCTGACTAATTTGACTGCTTTGATTCTGCACAAAAATCAAATATCAGACACGACACCTCTGCAATCTCTGATTAATTTGACTAGACTTATGCTGCACAAAAATCCAATATCAGACATCACTCCCTTGCAATCTCTGACTAATTTGAATTCTCTGATTCTGGATTTTACATCCCAACAACAGACTCTCATCGAAGCCTTGCGTCATTCGTGGGAATTTCTCGCCAACTCTAGCGAATTCATAAATCGCCGCCAAGCCGCAACCGCCGTTAAATATGCCTACCAAGCCCTGGATTTAGAAGCCCCAGAAATATTTTTTTGCAGCAGCCCCAATGCAGTATTCGCACAATTACCAATGCTGAAACATTCACTAAAGGAAACAAAGTTGGGCGAGCGACTTGAGAAACAGGTAAAAGATGCGCTGCGCCCCTTTTCGTTAACAGCATTGCCGCCGGAACTGTCGGAGTTAATTATATGGTACGAACAGCTAGAACAACAATTCAAAGCAAACTTTTCCGATTATCATAATTACTCAAAGTCGATAGTGAATCCGAAATGCTTGTTTCATGCTGTCGCTGTTGCTGAATTGTATGTTTCTGCCTCGGGCATTGCCCTCACACCAGAGGCACAAAAAGCTTTGGAATCTATCAAACAGATTCTAGCAGAATGTGACTGGATTTTTGCGTTTGAGAAGGTCTGCTATGTGTGTTCGCGCCCAACCAAACTCTCCCTCGACATCGAACACAGGCTGCACGCAGAAGGGGAAGCTGCACTGGAATTTAACGACGGTTACAAACTCTACTCTTACCACGGTGTAACTTTGCCCGAAAAATACGGACAAATTCACCCCAATCAATGGGAAGCTACCTGGATTTTAGAAGAAGAAAATGCGGAATTAAGGCGAGTGTTGATTCAGGGAATTGGCTACGCTAGAATTTGTCAAGAATTGCAAGCAATCGAATTAGATACTTGGCAAGAATACACGCTGCTAAGAATTGAGTCTGATATTGATGGTTTTGAACCCGAGGAAAAAGAGCCAATTTACTTGTTAAAAATGACTTGTCCCAGCACCGGATTTATTCATGCTTTGCGGGTTCCGCCTGATATGCAATCTGCAAGGGAAGCGATTCGTTGGGTGAATTGGGATGTCGATTATGAGGAGTTTTCTGTGCAAACTTGAAGGAACTTATAATATCGTGTCCGGTCGATTGACTGTTATAAGTAAGGAACGCACGTGTGGACTTTAGTCCGCAGTATGTTGCGGACTAAAGTCCGCACTACGAACGGTTTTTGTTATGGTAATCGACCGGACGTGATATAAATTGGTCTTCTTCCGGCTTCAAAAGTAGAATTAGCAGTAAAATTTTCTTTGCTATTTCCTAAGATGATTGAGACATTATTAGATTTCAGTATTGGTTGCTGCTAATTCTAATTTGCCATCACTGTTAATGTCAGTAGGCTACCTCGAAAGTTTTGCTACGCGCGAGCAATGATTTGTCAATAAAAACTAATCGCGATCGGTTATGCTAAATCATCCTTTAATAGCAAAGTTCGCTAGGGCCTCCCAGAATTGCACCACGCTGTTTGAGCATCTGTTTTTGGGCTGGTGTAAAGTCAGGATTTCCCTCCAAAATTGTGATTCTTGCACCCTCTAACTTTGCTCCATATAACTTGATTTGATTGCTGGAAAGAAAGCACATTTTGGCATTTCTCAGGTCGGCACCCGTGAAATCTGCATTCACAGTTTTTGCGTATCTGAGTGTCGCGCCGAATAAGTTAGCATTTTGCAAATTTGTATTGCTCAAGTCTGCGTTTGGTAAGTCTGCGTTTTGCAGGTTGGCATTCAGAAGCTGAGCATTAGCTAAAATAATGCTGAACAGAGAAGCATCGCTTAAGTTAGATTCTGTCAAATTAGCACCTTGAAAATCAGGACTGTCTCCCCCAGCATTCCGCATACTGCTCAAATTGGCTTTTTTGAGATTGGCATTGCTGAAATTTGCACTGGCGATATTGGAGTTACTGAGGTTAGCCCCTTCTAATTCAGCACCACTAAAATCTGCATTTACAAATACAAAGACACAACCAACACACTGCTTGGTCAAAGGAAACCGCAGCGTATCTAGTTGACTAAATACCAGGAGGAACCCAATATATAACAAAGATAAAAGTATGCCGATCGCGATCGCAATAAACAGCAAAAGCTGAGGTAAACTGGGATAGCCATATAACTTGATATATTTCATTGCTGAAACAGTAAGAATAATGCCGATCGCAATTCCGATCAAAATTAACATAAAACCTCTCAGCAAACCATAGTTTCAGTTCTGCCCGATCCAAAATTATCCAAGCCGGTTATTGACTTTTTTTTGTAGTATGCTAGTATTATGCAGTGACCGCGAATCAGGCTCGACTTACCAAAACCACCAACAAAAATTAATAAAAACCTATGCAACCCATCCGACAAGGCGACGTAATTCTCACTCCTGTACCGCAAATCCAAGGTGACAAAAAACCTCATCTCACCCTCGCCGAAGGTGAAGTCACGGGACATTCTCACCAGATTGTTGAGGGACAAGCTGAACTGTACGAAAAAGACGGTACCCTGTACTTGCGAGTGCTTTCGCCGACAGCTTTATTGAGTCACGAAGAACACAAAGCGATCGCCATTCCAGAAGGTAATTGGATGGTACGGATTCAGCGCGAATACGAACCCCAAGGCTGGAGGTATGTCGCAGACTAAGGTTAAAAAACTCACGCCAGCACAAGAGGCTGAGATTCCAGTTTATCGCGACAAGTGGAGGGCGATCGCACTTTCCACAGGCCCGATCGATCGCTCTCAAGCTGCGGAAACCATTACATTAGCTTACAGGGCGAGCGGCAAACAAGCACCGGAAATCATTTTTTGCGATCGTCCCTACCAAGCCGCTAACATCATCGCCAGCCACGCCGACAAGCCCAGGAGTCACCAGCGCAGCCAATTAGAGAGCAAAGTACGCAGCGAATTTGAAAAACAACTGCTGACTTGTCTGCGCGGACAACTCGAAAACCAGCTAAAACGTCAACTGCAAAATCAACTCGAAAATGAACTTTACACCCAACTGCAAAGCCAACTGTGGAGTCCCCTCCGCGAGCATTTAGGGATGGAAATAGCGAGCAAATTGCCGATCGATTTAAGCGGACAGCGGGCCCGGTATTTGCACTACACCCATCTCAACAAACAACTAGATAATTGCATTCAACCGGAATTGTGGGCTGGTGGCGGGAGTTTGTTAGATTTTTGCATTTCCGTGTTGAATTGCGCGCACTCCTACGGCAATATCTGGACAATTTTTCAATCGCTTGTCAAGACTTGTGGCTGGATTTTTCCCTATGACAAAGTTTGCGTTGTGTGCGAAAAGCCGATCGCACTTTCGACAGACAGCAACCACCGCTTGCACGCCGCAGCAGCACCCGCCGTACAATTTGCCGATGGTTTTGCGATTTACGCCTATCACGGCGTGATTTTACCCGAATGGTACGGCCGCCTGCAACCGCACGAGTGGGAGTCTAAATGGCTGCTGAAGGAGCACAATGCAGAGGTTCGGCGAGCCTTAATTCAGGGCATCGGGTGCGATCGTATTTGTCAAGAACTAGCAGCCACTGAATTAGACACTTGGCAGGAATATACCCTGTTAAAAATGGATTTTGAGGACGATTTCGACGGCTCTGGGATGCCCTTACCAGTTTTTTTGTTAAAAATGACCTGTCCGAGTACGGGGTTCATTCATGCGTTGCGAGTTCCTCCAAATATGACATCTGCACAAGAGGCAATTTGCTGGGTAAACTGGGGAATTGAACCGGAGGAGTTTAGCGTGCAAACTTGACTATTTCTATTTATTAATAAGAATTGGTTTAAAACTTCCTCCTTACTAGCGGCGAGCATCCCGATTGTGCAAATATATCCGCAAGGGCGAAGCATTCGCGCCTGTATTTTTCCGACTATACGAGAAATTTTCAGCGCGAATGCTTCGCCCCTACAAAAACGGGATACTCTCTACTAGCGTGAAATAAAACAAAATTATTCACTGTTTCAATCCTCGGACTTTTAAGGAGAGGTAGCTATCAATTGTCAACTGTCAACTGTCAACTGAAAGCGCAAGCTTTCGCCAACTCGCGACAGCACTACAAAATTAAAACTGATATGCTCCATAGAACCATCGACCTGATATAATCAATTAAAAATTAATACCCTTGCGATTAGATCATGACTAGCCCTACTGCAACTCTTTTGATTTCCTGTCCAGATTGCAAAGGGCTTGTCGCCTTACTTGCTAATTTTATCGCTTCCCATAATGGCAATATTATCCACGCAGATCACCATACTGATTTTACCGCAGGATTATTTTTAAGTCGTCTGGAGTGGCAATTAGATGGTTTTGACTTAAGCATCCAAGAAATGACAGATGCTTTTACTGAACTTGCCAAGGATGTACAAGCAAATTGGCAATTACATTTCTCTGAGGAAGTTCGACGGATTGCCATATGGGTAAGCCGCCAAGATCATTGTTTGTTAGATTTGATTTGGCGACAACGTTCTAAGGAAATGCCTGCGAAAATCCCCCTGATTATCAGCAACCATGAAAAGTTAAAGCCCATTGCCGAACAATATGGTATCGATTTTGAGTATATTCCCATTAATAAAGAGAGCAAGGCTATTCAAGAAGCACAACAGTTAGATACTCTCAAGAAATATAACATCGATTTAGTAGTATTGGCAAAATATATGCAAATTTTGAGTCAAGATTTTATGCGCCAATTTCCCAATGTGATTAATATTCACCATTCATTCTTACCGGCGTTTGTGGGGGCAAATCCCTACGAAAGAGCCTATGAAAGAGGGGTGAAAATTATTGGTGCCACAGCCCATTACGTGACGCCCGATTTAGATGCTGGCCCGATTATTGAGCAAGATGTTGTGCGCGTGAGTCACCGCGATGAAGTGTCGGACTTGATTCGGAAAGGTAAAGATTTAGAACGGATTGTTTTGGCAAGGGCGGTTCGATATCATTTACAAAATCGTGTTTTGGTTTATGGCAATCGCACCGTTGTTTTTGCTTGATTTTTTGAGTTAAATTGTGAGTGGGTTGCTCTGATTGTAGGATGAGTTTTCCAGCCAATCCTACAATAAAAAATAATTTTTGTGGGACAGGCATCTTGCCTGTCCAGCTATTTTTGTAAGAGGTATGATAAGCAATCATAGAAAGATGCGAGGTGCCTGAAATAGTTCCTCGCATTCGATCGCTCTCACGAGATTACCAGAAGAAATAATTGGTTTAAAGCGTCTGGGTTTGGCGTAGAAATTAAAATCAGACGATTCATTATTCCAATCCTAGAACTTCCAGGTAGAGGTTGCTGTCAACTGTCAACTGTCAACTGTCAACTGAATCACATCCGGGCGGATAATGTTTCGGCGTAAGCGCGATCGATCAATTGGCGAGCAACCGTCTGAATTCCGGTATGCTCGTAATAATTGGTAGTCATGTCCAAAAACGCGGCGACATAATCCAATTTGTCATCGGTAACATCAACGTATTGCTTGAGATTGCCTAAAACTGTGGCTGGAGTTAAGCCGCGAGATACCACTAAATTGTTCATCCAACCTTGGGCTGAGGCAAAGGTTGCTGTCACGAATCCAAATTTTTGTGCATTGTTGGCGCCGGGAATTAGGTTGCTGATGTTTTGGAAGGTTGAGTTTTGCTGCAAGGTTCCAGGATTTAAGCCGCTTAGAGTATTTTGCGCTACTTTGATAAAGTCCGGGCCGAGGGGAATTAAGCCGTCAGCGCATACTAATGCAGCCATCCGCATTAGAGATGCGCCTTTGTATTCTGATAAGTAATTGGTAAAGCTTCCCACATTGTCAAGGGAGATTTTGTTGAGTTTGCAAAAGACGATGAGTTCGATCGCCACTTTGACGCATAAGTCGATCGTTTGAGTGGTATCAGCCTTGGGAGTCAGGCGGCTCATAAACGACAGAAAGCCGATTTTTTCGCCGATTTTATTCGCCATAGCCGTCGCGCCCAAGGCACTGTCAGCACTGTCTGCAAGCTGGTAAAGCTTTACTGCGCCTTGATAGGGCTCGTTGGAGTTGGCGTAAAGCTCGATCGCCCGGGCGCGAATTTTTTCGACTAAAGCGCGATCGGTTTCCCCTGTGAGCGATCGAATAGTATTATCAAAACCAGATAAATTATTCCACTCCCCCGGAACCACAAAATCGAGAGATTTCAACATCATCACAGTCACGCCACCAGACGGCAAATTGTCAACCAATTCCACAATAGACTTGCTCACAACAAACTCCTGAATAGCCAGATTTAAAAGTGTTCTTCCAAATACTCCAACTCCCAGAAATCCGATTCCAGATTTCCCGGTAATCTCATCTGAGATCTAATGCTGGCAGTCAGATAGGTTCGTAGTGAGGACTTTAGTCCGCATCAGATAGGTTCGTAGTGAGGACTTTAGTCCGCATCAGATAGGTTCGTAGTGAGGACTTTAGTCCGCATCAGATAGGTTCGTAGTGAGGACTTTAGTCCGCATCAGATAGGTTCGTAGTGAGGACTTTAGTCTGCATCCAAAAAAGGACTGATTTGCTTCTAGCGAGGACTTTAGTCCGCATCCAAGAAAGGACTGAAGTCCTCACTACGAACCTTGTAAAGTTTGATTATCTCAACTCACTCAAAATTACCAAAACGTGTTAAAGTTGATGGCGCTAAATCGAAAACAATAAAATATGACTGTTGCAGTTAATAAAACTCCGGGATTAGCATCGCGTTTAGTAAATCGCGTACTCTCCATCAAACCTTTGGCCGCTCTAGCCAAGCACCAAGCGCGGGAAATGATGATAAACAGAGCCGAAAAAATCGGAGTGCATTGGCGAGAAGAAGCCCAAGCACTTTTGTCCCGAAATTGGGATGCAGAATTGCTCAGCGTAGAAAATCCCGATTTGGTTTACCCGAAATATTATCTAACTTCATTTCACGCTTACGAAAAAGGTAATATGAGTTGGGAAGCTGCCACAGAAGTTGAAGTTGCAGCCCGTGCAGTGCACGCCGGAATTTGGCCAGAAGCGGGTGCAGGAGGCGATGCTAAACTCCGCGCCAGCTATCACGAAATCGTCAAAGCTCAAATTTCTCAAACACCGCAAGATATTGTCGATTTGGGATGCAGTGTGGGAATGAGTACGTTTGCGCTTGGGGATGTTTACCCGGAAGCAAAGATGACTGGGGTGGATTTGTCGCCTTATTTTTTGTCCGTTGCTCAATACCGTTCCCAACAGCGAGAAGCGGAATCTTCCAATCAAAAATCTCCAATTTGGGTGCACGCTGCTGCTGAATCTACTGGTTTACCTGCGGCTTCTTTTGATTTAGTTTCTATTTGTTTAGTTTGTCACGAATTGCCGGAGAAAGCTTCTAAGGCAGTATTCCGGGAAGCGAGGCGTTTGCTGCGCGCTGGCGGACATTTGACAATTATGGATATGAATCCTCAGTCGGAAGTTTATGCCAAAATGCCTCCTTATATTTTGACTTTGCTCAAGAGTACGGAGCCTTATTTGGATCAGTATTTTGGGTTGGATATCGAGCAGGCTTTGGTTGATTCGGGTTTTGCGGCGCCGACTATTACTTGCAATACTCTCAGACACCGGACTGTTGTTGCTGAGGCAATATAGCAGTTTTTAGTTGACTGAATTACAGATGTTCGGGTAGGACATGGCAGTGCCGTGTCCCTACTGTATTTCAGTAAAGGTTGATGTGCAAAAACTGTTGGCGGTCAATGATGCTCGAAAACTAAATTCGATCGCAAATGTGGTAGAATTAATACTTAGACAGCAGTCTTAGCTATATCGTGTTGAGAGAACCCTAAATAAAGGATATCATCATGAACCCGACAGCCCCCCCTCAAAAAATTATTGATTGTTTGCAGGTTATTTTGGATGCCACAGCCTCAAAAAATTACGAGCTGTTTACCACGGTGGGCGATGCAGGCTACAAAGCGGGAATCACACAAGAAATGTTCGATAATGTTAGCGATGAACTCGGTTCGCGCCTGCAAAACGGATATTCAATTAGTTATTTTGGTGAGTTGACACAAGATGGTTTTCAGGTTTATTTGTGGAAGCTGAGTTTTACAGATGGTGGAGATGAATTTGTGGCACGCATGACGATGAATGGAGACAAGGTTGCTGGGATCTTCATCGCATAACGATTGCCAAACCCAAAACCACTCGAATCTATTAACAGAGCTTGATTTAAAACTTATCGATCGCCGATCGCTCTTAACTTAGCACAAGGAGGTCGATCGACTAAAAGCTCGATCGCCCTTAACCTCCCCGCAACTGCTTGACCAAGTGAACTAACTCTGGTAAAATTAGCTTTTCCACAGCTAGTTTCACGCCATTGCTAGAGCCCGGAAGAGAAAAGACTAACTTGCCTTGATACACGCCTGCAACAGCCCGAGATGCGATCGCCCTCGAACCAATTTCTTGATAGCTCAAAAACCGAAATATCTCGCCAAATCCAGGTAAAATCCTGTCGAGCAAACTCTCCATCACATCGTAGGTAGTATCTCGTGGAGAAATACCCGTCCCGCCACTCAAAACTATCGCATCCACATCTTCGCGCTGGGCAAGCGCCTGCATTTGCAATACAATTTTTGCAGCATCATCTTTAACAACAGTGTAAGCTACCACAGAGTGACCTGCATCTTTTAGCAATTTTTTCGTTAACAAACCGCTATTGTCTGTGTCAGCAGAGCGCGTATCGCTAACAGTCACGATCGCGCAATTTACGGTTATTTTAGATAAATCGGGGTGAGGAATGTGCGTCATTGTTTCTTGTCGTAAGTAATCGGCAACCAGCAATCGGCTATCGGCCAATTACCAATTACCAACTACCAATTATTAACTATCTATTATGCCTTGCTAAATCCTAAGCCGTTTGCTTCCGAGTAGCGTTCCATGAAACGCATAAAGCGTTCCCAGTCAGCGGCACTTTTCATCAGGTAAAGAGCTTCTAAACCCGCAGGTTGACCGTTGATGAACTTAGCCTTAACTTCGCGAGTCAGAAGTTCGCCTTCTTCGTCGATCATGTACATTCCAGTAATGTCTTGGGTACTATCGTTGCTGAGAGATTTCGGATTTTCAAAGATAAATGTGGCAGTGCCTTGAGCTCCGCTTTTAGAACGAGTTAGGCGGACTTCGGGTACAGTATCTTCGTCTATACCCCGGGAGAATTGAATTTTAGCCATAATTTGAGAGTCGAACCTTAAAGATTGCTGAATTTCTTAATCTTTTAATCATAAAACGATTTGGACGCTCCCAAGTCAAGACTTGGGGAGATTGTGCGATGGGGATCGGGGGAGAGGGGCTATTTTTCAGGTATGTAGTTGGGCTTGAGCGCTCTTTCTGGGATATCGGAAAGAGCGAAGACAGCGCAACAGGTATGTAGTTGGGCTTGAGCGCTCTTTCTGGGATATCGGAAAGAGCGAAGACAGCGCAACTACGTACCTTTGAGTTGTCTGAGCCCTGGCTTTCTCCTTCACTATTGGCTGTTTTGCTGTCTTCGTTTTTTCCGATATCCCCAAAGAGCGCTGAAGCGCAACTACGTACCAAAGAGAGCGAAGACAGCGCAACTACGTACCTTTAGAGGATGTAGGGAGAGTTAATTGGCTGCGCGCGGTTTGTGGCTACCAGAGTTTGGTAGACGAGGGCGGATATCTCGGCGCGGGTGATGTCGCGGGCGGGGGAAAGCTTGTCGCGGGCGGGATAGTTGACTACGATTTTGCGCTCTGTGGCGGTGGCGATGGAGTCGGTGGCAAAACTGGGAATTAAAGCCCGATCGGCATAAACGCTCAAAGAATTAGGATTGCCGCCTTTAAACTGCAAGCCGTTTATCAATGATACGATCGCCTGAGCTTTAGTCAAATTCTGTTCCGGGCGAAACGTGCTGTCGGGATATCCAACCAAAAACCCGCCTCGATTCGCTTTGACGATCGCACTTTGGGCCCAAAAATCCGCCGCCACATCCTTAAAAACCGTTGCTTCACGGCGCGGCGCCAACTCAAACGCCTTCGCCAGCAACGCCGCATACTGAGCCCTAGTTAAACTCTCGTCAGGTTTAAAAGTGCCGTCGGGAAACCCGTTAACAATATTCATCTTAGCGAGGCGATCGATAAAATCCTTAGCCCAATGAGTGCTGATATCGCTGAACTTTACGCCCCCAGGAGTTGGAGTTGGAGTTGGAGTTGGAGTCGGAGTTGGAGTTGGAGTTGGCGTCACATTTCCCAACTCAAATAAACCTTTTACCCGCGAAGGATTGAGTTGATTTCCCAGGGCAAAAATCTTAGTTGCAGTAGCATTTTGCAAATCAAATTCGCCATTGTTGGCAAAAATATTTCCCCCTAAATCTTGAGCCGTACCAAGATCTGGCAGAGATTTTTCCACCGCAGTCAAACCATCTTCGGTATTTTTTTCAATGCGATTTTTCCGCACAACCGGCTTAGAGCTCCCCGTTAAAACGATACCGGAGCGATTGGCGATAATTTGGTTTTCAACAATCAAAGGAGCCGATTGAGCTTGCAGAGAAATGCCGAAACCAGTATTTTGAAAAAGATTGCGCCGGATTACGCCCTTAGCACTCCCCGCCATAATTACCCCAGCGGCAGAGTTTTGGATAAATATGTTGTCCAGAATCGCCGGATTGGCATTTCCTGTGGCAAATACGCCTTCCCGCTTGGAAAGGGTGAAAGTGCAGTTAGCTACAGTAGGAGATGTTGACTCCATCCAGACAGCAGTGCCGCGAATATCGAGATTAGTGACAGTTACTCCCCGCAATTCCGCATCAGTTGCTAGCAGTAGAGTGATATTTTGACTCGCAGCGGTGGGACTGACAAATTTGCCACTTCCTTGAATGATAGTACCGCTTCCTTTGTTGAT
Organism: Microcoleus sp. CAWBG58; assembly: GCF_020883045.1. Taxonomy (NCBI): domain Bacteria; kingdom Bacillati; phylum Cyanobacteriota; class Cyanophyceae; order Oscillatoriales; family Microcoleaceae; genus Microcoleus; species Microcoleus sp. CAWBG58. The sequence goes on from NZ_JAHRFA010000010.1 coordinate 99,817, forward strand.
TTCATTGCCGATTACTTTGACTCCAGAGGGAATTTCTAGGGGAAATTGTTCGCCGCTGGCGCTGCTGTAAGTTCCCGCTGCTAGCTGAATAACTGTGCCCGATGCAGCGCGACTGATAGCGCGGGCGATCGTTTTGAATGGGGCTGATTGGGTACCGGCTGCTGCATCGCTGCCTGTTTGGGGGTTCACGAAAAGTGTTGCCATGTTTTTGCTGTATGGATAATTTGCGATCGACTTTTAGGCAATTTTCATTCTGTACGAATTTGACTGCGGATATATATTTAGCTTTGATTGGGAAGACAGCCATAGGGGATGACAACCCCTGGGGGATTGCCCCTACAAAATACTTGATTTCTCGTTACCCGAAATATAGCAATCCTAAATGATTCAAATAAATTTGTAGGGGTAGTGCCCCCGTGCCTACCCCCTATATATCGGGGCAACCACGGGGGGATTGCCCCTACAAAATACTTGATTTCTCGTTACCTGGGTATTAGGCTTTTTCATTCAGATCGAGTCGAGATTCCCTGCCCAAAAACCTTCACCGCTTCAGCCAAATCAGTTTCGCCCATCAAAATGCAGCGTTTTAGCAAATCAATATCCAGCCTTTCCAATCCTGACAATTGACTCTGAATTACTTCCTCATAACCATCTTCCCGCAGGTGATACAACCGCAAAGTACCATCCTCCCAAAACCAGATTTCTGGCACACCCAAAGCCCGATATTTTGGCAACTTGCTCAATCCACCGCTAGTATAAACCACCTCGATCGACAAATCGGGAATCAACTTAGGTTGTCCCAAACAAAACGATTTGTCGGCTTGGGTTGAAACTTCTCCCGTTTTCTCCTGTGTCATGGAACCAGAAGGGTAAAACCTCATTCCTTGTGCTAGCAAAAAAGTTGTCACTAAGTAACCAATGATTTCCGAAAAATTTTCGTGTTGGAATCCCGGCATCAGAATTTCGATCGCACCTGCAAAAAAAGACAATTTTACCCCAGGGGAATCTTCGGAGCCCTTCTGGATTAACTTGAATTGCTCCCAAGTGCCGCTGAGCACCACTCGTCCATCGAGAATTTCGCGATCGAGAACTTGTGTCATTGAACCGCACCATTATCTCCTATGGGAATTATAACTGATATCATGTCCGTTCTCAAGAACAGGCCGGAAAAGCCTCTTCCACAAATAATTAGTTTTCTTGTGGGGTAGGCCCCTGAGCCCACTCGCTTCAACTCAAGAGGCGAATTTCGCAATGCAAGATGTTTGCAAAACTACTAAAACTTGATTCTCAAAAACCGCACAACTCGTCATTGCTTGTGCTAAAATAGGAACTTTCCCTTGTTTGAGAGCAAGTATAGCCTCCGGTGTCGCATCAAAGTCTTCGATCCAGCCGTAATCCTCTACATACTTAAGAGTTAAGGCATTGCGATCGAGCATCCAAAAATCAATTCCATAAGTGTTAATGAAGTTTTGCAATACGGATTTATCAGCCGTATATTGAGCGCGAATTAAATCGATCGCTCGCTGCCGAAATCGGCTGTAGTAGCCTTTCTGATACGGCACTGCATATTCCTTTCCTACCAAAACCGAACGCTGGCTAAAAGTTGGCAAATTGTCTGCTTCCGGGGCGATGGAAGCAATCAAACTGTTTTTCGGTTTCTGCTGAAAAAACTTGTACAAAGCGGGCATTTTACCTTCTACATACCCGACTGTGGGAAATTTTTCCACTAAGCATGGATAAAGCACAACTGCGATCGCAATTGTCGCTGTGGTAATTAGTGCAACTAGATTTTTTGGCGTTGCTGAATCAGGAAATTTTGTTTCGGTTGTTGATGCCCAGTTGCCGACGCCATCGATAATTAACGTCAGGGCGATCGCACTTATAAACACAACAACAAAGCGCAAGCTATACGCAGTATAGCGTCCAGGCTGATAAAGCTTAAAAATGGTAGCGTGAGCAGCCAAAAACATCGCCAAGGATGCTAAAAATAGCTGAAGCAACAGCCAAATTTTACTGTTAATTCGACTGGCTAACGGAAAGCTAGAGCGAAATAGCAACAGCAGCGGCAAAAACAGCCCCACACAGTGAGTTACAGGCGTAAACAGCGACTTGGGAAACATCCCGCTACCCCTACCAGTCAGCCAATAATCTACCGGATTTGGACGAAAAAAAGCATTTCTGCCGTCGGCTGCAAATACGCCCATTTGCTTGGCTTCTGCTGCGGTATAAGTCGGGCCAAATTCCGATTTATCTAAGGCATAGGGCAGCATTACTAGAAAGATTACTCCCAAACCGGTAGTGCAAAATAGGTAGTTTGTGCGATCGCCCGACAAGCGCAAACGGCCATTTTCCCAGCTTAGCAGGCGCAAAACTAAAATTCCGGCAGCAACCAAGGCGTAGGGAGGGTAGAATAATCCAATTAGGGCGATCGCCCCCAAACAGGGCAGCAACGAACTCCGCGACAAATAATATAAAAAACCGAGAAATATCGGATAGATAAAAGCTCTGGGCGTTGTGGAAGCCAAATCATCTGTCATCCACATATGCTGATTTAGTAGCAAAGATGCGATAAATCCAGTCATCGGCACTGGCAGCATTTCCAAGCAAAGCCCAAAACAGTAATAGGTGGAGATTAAGCCGAGAAATAGCGGCAATATTTTGTGAAAAAATAGCGGGTGAATGCCGATGGTTGCAGCTAATTTGTAAAGGGTGCTGTATCCGGCGGGGGCGATTGATTGAAAATAGTTAGCAATGAAATCGTTGGGGAATAATTGTCCATCGACAAACCGCATCATCCAGAAAACGTGCTGTCTCGCATCGTCTTGCACCACATACTCGGCGCTGAAGGCTTGAGCAATTCCTAAAACACCATAAACTGCGGCAAATGTCAAGCTCAGCATCAACCAGAATATTGTGCGCGATCGGGATTTTTCATCCACAGTCGCCGTCAGAAATTTGTGCAAGCGGGCAATTAATACCATTTGAGATTTGAGATTGGGAAAGACTGATTTTCAAAAGTACAATTATATCATGCCATGTAAATTACCTAATAAAAAGTGTTGGTAGTGAGGACTTCAGTCCTGCTTTCTGAGGACTAAAGTCCTCACTACAAACCGTTTTTAAGGCGAATTCGATAAAGACTTTTACTTCCGGTAATGTAAAGCGTTTTATAATCTCTATCTCCCCAGACTAAATTAGTCGCCGTCTCGGGTACATAAATTTTGCCGAACAGTTCGCCTGTCGGGGATAAAATCCACACTCCCCCAGGCCCGGTGCTGTAAATATTCCCTTCTAAATCAACTTTTAAACCCTCGAAAACTCCGCTTTGACTGACATCTTTGAGCTCAGCAAAAACTCGCTGATTTGTAACCTTTCCCTCTGGTTTGACATCAAAAATAGCAATGTATTGCGCTTCCGAATTGTTGACATAATTTTTTGCTCGTCTGGTAAAAAGGGGAAGGACTGAAGTCCTCACTACGAACCTGGTTTGGGAAGGACTGAAGTCCTCACTACGAACCTGGTTTGATCCTTCGGACTTCAGTCCTTTCAAATGTTAAGCTGGACATTACAGAAAAAGAACTGCAATACCGATCGCGATCGCACCAATCCCCATCACAAAAGACCAGAAACGGTGATAGCTGCTAACAGTCGTACCGCTATCGCTTTCAAGATGAATCAAATCCATCCAAGGCGCCACACCCCGGCGGAACCAACCCAAAGCGCTAACATCCATACCAATCAAACTTTCAACCCGTTTCATCCCAAACAGAAAATTACCAATCGGCCCAAAACGAGAAGCATAATGTAGGTACATCATTCCCGTTCTGTCTTGCAATTTCAAATCGGAACCAAACGCATAACCCGCATCACCGCGACCAATTAATTCGCCTTGTAGTTTCGCAGGTTGACCGCGTAAAGGACTCGCATAGGGGTCAGACATTAAAGTTAAAACATCCAACTCTTCTGCTTGTGCGTAATTCGGGAACATCACCAAAGCTTTGATTAAAATTCCCACGCCCAAACCGATTAAAGCACAAGCAACCATCATCATCGGCTTCCCAGCCGAGAGGGAAATGCCGATCGCAAAACCCACTGCCAAGCCCAGAGTTTCCGCACTGTACAGCAACAAATCGAAAAAGAAATTTCCGTACAATTTCCGCTTGCTCAAAAGGTGACCTTCGCCCACAATCCGGCCCATGTCAAACTCAATATCCAAGCCTAATTGTTCGGCATAGGTACTCAAAGCGCGAACTCGCTTACCAGTCAGCGGGTGAGTCGAATTCAACTCCATCCACCAACCCCACGGATTGAACATATCCCACAGAAAAACTCGTCCAATTTTTTCCGGTTCCGACGCAATCCGGTAAGCAGTACCGCTAGATGCCGCAGCTTTTGCATCATAAATGCCTAAAGCACGAGTTCCTTCTAACAAGCGACTGGGTTCCGTTGCTCTTTGTCCTTCTTCCAAAATACCGTAAGCAATCTTTACCAAAGCACGCGATAAAGCATTGGGGTTTCCGGTAGTTTCGGCGGCAAAATGGTCGGCAAAATATTCTCGCGTCCGCGACAAGTACAGCAACAAATAAGTGCCTGCGATGTAAAATACATAAGCAATAGCAGCTACACTACTGGCTGCATCTTTAGCTTTTTCACCGCCGTTTCGACCGAGCCTGTGAGCTGTAGTGTAAATTAAGTAAGTAATCTGCACTAAAGTTGAAGCTAAAGTCATGACAGCAAAGTCCCAATGGACGATGTGACCTAATTCGTGGGCGTAAACAGTGGCAATTTCATCATCGTCTAAATAGGTGAAAAGACCTTGACTGACGACTAAGCGAGCACTGTTAGGAAAGGAACCGTAGGTAAAAGCAGTAGGGTTTTGGTCGTCGATAATTCCTAAACGCGGCTGCTTGAGCTTTTTCTGTTGGCAAACTTTCTGAATAACTTTCGCTGTTTCCGGACTCAGGCTGTCAATTTCTGCTAGGGAAACCCAGCGAGTATTGTAGAGCCAATTTTGGGTTAAGTCCATCAAGTAAGGCGATAGGAAAAAAGCTGCGATGTTAAAAATTAGAGTGACTGGAAGTGCGATCGCCAATCCGGCGACTGGATCGGGACTGTTGATAATGAAAACTGTGGCCAAGGATAACACGAACACCATACCAAACAGCATGATGATAGTGGCGCCGGAAGCTAAAACCAGGTTTCCGCCAGTTTTCTGGATCAGTTTAATCCCGGCTTTGGGCGATCGCCCTGCCTTGCGTAAAGGAGCTTGAGATGACATAATATTCTCCTAAGGTGATTGACAAAAGGTAATTACCGTGGGATTTTATCTATACTTCACTGTTTTAACCTGTAATTTCGGAGCGCGGTCAGGAGTCTCAACAAAAATATATAATTTCCTGTAAATTGTTAAGATTGAAAACCGCCCATCTAATTTATTTCCAAAAATCCAATCCCCATTTCAAAACTCAACAATTAAAACTATTTCAAAGTTACCAGAAAGATTAGATACGTTGTTGGGCTTCAGCCCTCTTACTCTAATCGGTTATATAAGCTGTTGGCCATACCTCATCTTTTTGAAAAAGGCTATATTTCAAAGTCACCAAAAAGAATTGCTTTAAAGCCGAAACCCTTGTATGGATAAATTAAAATTAGACAATTCATTAGTCCAATCATCTTCGTTCGAGGTAGAGGTAGCCCTTAACCATCAACTGTCAATTAAGAGGGCGGGCACGGGGGCACCGCCCCTACAGTGAACCGTCAACTGTCAACTCTCAACTGTCAACTGTCAACTGAATAAACGCCATGTCGATTATTGAAATTGCCCAAAAAACACGCCAAGCTGCTAGGAAATTGGCAGTTTTGTCTGCCGATGCCAAAAATCAAGCCATTGAAGCGATCGCTAAAGCTTTAGAAGCTGCTGCACCCGACATTTTGGCGGCGAATGCTGCCGATCGCGCGGCGGCCCAGGCGGATGGCATTGCCAAACCGCTGTACGATCGCCTAAAGTTGGACGAGAGCAAGTTGCAAAGTGCGATCGCGGGCGTGCGCGACGTTGCGAAACTCCCAGACGCGATCGGTGCCGTGCAAATCCACCGCGAATTAGACACAGGATTAATTCTAAAGCGCATTACCTGTCCTTTAGGCGTTTTAGGGATTATTTTTGAAGCGCGCCCAGAAGCCTTAATTCAGATAGTATCCTTGGCCATCAAATCCGGCAACGGCGTAATTCTCAAAGGCGGCAAAGAAGCCGTCCGTTCCTGCGAAATCCTGACAAAAGTCATCCATCAAGCATTAGCAGAAACAGCAGTCAATCCTGAAGCAGTGCAGTTGCTAACCACGCGGGAAGAAACAATCGAACTGCTAAAAATGGATGAATACGTAGACCTAATTATTCCCAGAGGTTCTAATTCCTTCGTGCGGTTCGTGCAGGAAAATACCCGGATTCCCGTCTTGGGACACGCCGACGGAATCTGTCATTTGTATGCAGACAAAGCAGCGGACATTCAGAAAGCTGTAGAAATTGCCATCGATGCCAAAACCCAGTATCCTGCCGCCTGCAACGCCATTGAAACCTTGTTAGTTCATAGGGATATTGCCCCCAAATTCCTGCCCGAAGTTGCCGAAGCATTGCAGCAGAAGAAAGTCGAACTGCGGGGAGACGAAAAAGCTTGCAAAATCTTGGACATTGCCGAAGCAAATGAAGCGGATTGGTCTACAGAATACAGCGATTTAATTTTGTCAATCAAAATCGTAGATTCTGTGGAAGACGCAATTAACCACATCAATACCTACGGTTCGAGACACACAGATGCGATCGTTACCGAAGACAGCGAAGCCGCTGAAACATTTTTAAATGGAGTAGATGCAGCCGGAGTTTATCACAATTGTTCGACGAGATTTGCCGACGGTTTCCGTTACGGTTTCGGTGCAGAAGTGGGGATTAGCACGCAGCAAATGCCACCTCGCGGCCCCGTTGGTTTAGAAGGTTTGATTACCTATAAGTATCGAGTGCTTGGAGATGGTCATATTGCGGCTAGTTATGTGGGGAAAGATTCTCGGGAGTTTACGCATCGAGACTTGTGATATAAGGTTTACGAAACAGGCATAATTAGTAGGGTGCGTCAGATCCGAGACTTTGAACAATCACCCTAGAACCGCGTCTGACGCACCCTACAACTTCGATCGCTCTTTTTTTATCAGTCGATAAGGATAATGATAGTAAATGGTATAGAATTCCTAGATGAGGATGCTGAATTTTTCCCAAATGGATCCGTTCATGATGCTACACTTGCCAGCGATGCCGTAATTCAATGTATTCCCTGTTTGGGCGATCGCAGTGCAGTCTTTTTTCCCTCCGGACGGCTTAAACTCTGTTGGCTATCCCAAACAACTGTTTTGGATGGTATTCCTTGTCCGGGTGACCGTATAGTCTACCTGCACGAAAATGGTGGGTTGCTGAATGCTTCGCTAGCTTCAGATGTTGAAATAGATGGAGTTTTGTACCAGTCAGATAGCCGCCTGACTTTTGATAAAACTGGCAAATTATTGGAGTATTCCCATGAAATAGACGCAGATCGAATAATCGAGGGATTTCCTTGCACTTCGCATTTTGTTGTGTGGCGGTATGCCGGCGGTAAACCTAGTGTAATCCTGCTGTCTGCTCCGCATACCATCAACGGACAAGAATATCCGCGCGGTGCCGAAGTGTATTTAAGCGAAGACGGAGAAGTCATCGACTGGTATTTAGTAGATCTGGATTCGGGGAATCGTTACAAGCAGCGATCGTATGGTGTATTTGAATTAGACTGGGAATAAAAAAGCGCGATGTATAAATATTTATAACAAACTGACGAACCCTACAACTTACTTGCGATCTAAGATTTACGAAACAGGCATAATTAGTAGGGTGCGTGAGAGCCGAGACTCTAAATAATCACCCTATAACACCGTCTGACGCACCCTACAACTGCATGGTATAATTAATTTGGAAATCCGACCATGACTGATAAGATAAATGGTATACTTATAACAGTATCAAAAGGTGAAGCAGATGTCCGCTAGCATCACGATTAACCCTTACGAAATTCAGCAAATCTCGCAAGCGCATACAATCAGTTCATCAAAGTTGCGATCGCTCGCCCAAAAAGCAGAAGGTTTAGCAACAGCAGTAGAGAAAAAGTGGGATGACCTTTCTGCTCAGGAGCGTGAGTTGCTTAAAGCTTTAATTTACACCTCAATTATCAATAAAGACGGTACTGAGGGTTTCGTGGCTTCTTTGCGAACAAGGATATCCTTAGCCTGGATACTAATCAGGGGGGAAACAGATGCTCTTGCTGACTACTTGAATGCCTTAATACGTCTGAAAAATGCTGTACTGGGAGCAATAGAAAAAGAACACCCAAATTACGAACAAACAATGGCTGAAGTTGTGCAGGAAACTTTGGCTAAATCAGGAGATCGCCCTGCATTAACACCTGATGAATTTTGTGAGTGGCTGAGCAGTGTTTCGGATTAACCCATCTGATAAATTTAAGCGTACCTACAAAGAGCTTCTGAAGCGGTATTATAAAGGTGAAAAAGCTAAAAAATCTTTTCAGGAATGTGTTGCACAACTTGTCACCAATTTGAGCAACGATCCTTTTCTTCCTAATTCTTTTGCTGAAGGATGGCCTGGAAATTTGCGAAAACCGGAGGAACGGGAATTCCGAAAATATTACTTTGATATGCCAGGTTTGCGGGGTGCTTCAGGTGAGGGAAGACTTATGTACTTGGTCGATCGTACTCAAAGTGTAATCGATCTTGCATGGATATATACGCACAGTGAGTTTCCTAAGCGCCCTCCTGACAAGAATTTAAAGCAATTGCTTGTAGAGTTGATGGAGTCAAAGCAAGAGGAGGAAAACTTGTCAGAGTCGAATGATGATGAGGGAGATTCTACATCATCATCAAACGATCGGTAAAGCTATTGAACCGAAGACTAATAATGCTGGGGCGCGCCCTCCATTCCAACCAAACTTAGCTACAATTAAGCGATACTGCGCCACCCAACTCGAACACTTTTCAGTTGTTTATGTCTAACCCTTCCCCCCTCGCCCCAGGTTCTACCCTCGAAAAACGCTACCGCATCATCCGCGAATTAGGCCGCGGCGGCTTCGGGCGCACTTACCTCGCCGAAGATATCAACCGCTACAACGAACAATGCGTGCTCAAAGAGTTTTCCCCGGTGGTTCAAAGCCCCAAAGCAGCCGAATTGTTCGATCGCGAAGCGAGTATGCTTTACAACCTCCAACACCCGCAAATCCCCCGCTTTCGAGAACTCCTCCGCACCGATTTGGGCGGCAATCTATCTTTATTTTTAGTTCAAGACTACATCCCCGGTCAAACCTACGAAGAAATACTGATATCGCGTCAGCAGCAAGGTAAAAATTTTACCGAAGCCGAAGTTACTCAACTCCTATTTCAGCTTTTACCAGTTTTAGAATACATTCATTCCCGCAATTTAATTCACCGCGATGTTTCCCCCGACAACATCATTCAGCACAGTGTTGACAAACTGCCCTTTTTAATTGACTTCGGTTCTGTCAAGCAAATCGCAGCAACAGCCGTATTTCAGTTTAGGGGACAAGCTGCAACGGCGATCGGCAAACAGGGATATTCGCCCCCAGAACAAATGCGACACGGAAAAGTTTCGGCGGCTAGCGATTTGTACGCTTTAGCTGTCACGGCTTTGGTACTGCTAAGCGGCAAAAAGCCTCAAAAATTCTACGATATCCATAACAGAACTTGGGATTGGCGATCGCACGTCACCGTCAGTCCAAACCTGGGAACCGTGTTAGATAAGATGCTAGCAGAACCACCGGGCGATCGCTACCAATCCGCAAAAGAAGTCCGCGAAGCCCTCAAAGATCCAAAATTATCTCAAATTGGCAACATCATCTCCCAAATGGTGACGATGAACTTTGTCGGGCGCCCCTTCAAAAACATTACTAAAACTGCTACCAACAATCAGACTCCAGTCAACCAAAACCCTCAAATTGTTAAAACTACCAATATTTTAAAATTAATTCCTTGGAAAACTGTTGCTAGTTTAAGCGTGGTTTTATTGCCGGGAGTGTTAGCTTTTGGTGCCGTCAAATCTGGTTTTACCCTACCCAAACTGCCTGAATTACCCAAGTTTCCGGAACTTCCACAATTTCCCACAAATACGTCTTTAGATGCAGAAATAGCTAGGCAAGAAAAAATTGGAAAGCGTCGCAAAAATCTCAACATTGACCCAGATATATTCTATCAAAAAGTAGATGAATTATTTTACAATAAATATCCCGAATTACAAGGTCGTACATTGACAGACAAGCCAGAAGATGCAGAAATTAGGCAGAAATGGTGTGAAGTTGCTGAGGATTTTCTGGATAATTTGGAGAAGGGAGGGCAGTTGTAAAATTTAAGATATAATAAGAGTTATTTAACCACAGAGGGCGCAGAGGGCGCAGAGGGGAGAAAGAAAGAGATACAAGAGAAGGAGAACGGGTGCATCTCATTTTTGCAAATATCTTCGCCCTTTCCAAATTGAAATGCACCCAGGATAACTTTATCTGGTTTAATACAATTTGGTATAGGCAACTTACTTTTAGTTTATTTCACAATGGATTGTATTCAACTTACAGGAATTCGCTGCTACGGCTACACGGGCTATCTACCGGAAGAGCAAGTTTTGGGACAGCGGTTTGAGGTGGATGTCACTCTCTGGCTAGATTTGTCGAAGGCTGGAAAAAGTGATGATATTGAACATACTCTGGATTACCGCAGTGCCATTACTCTGATTCAAGAGTTAGTCAAAAACTCCAAGTTTTTATTGATCGAACGGTTAGCAGATGCGATCGCCCAAGCGCTTTTAAAACTTCCTTTAGTTGAAAAAGTTAAAGTACAGCTTTCAAAACCGGCCGCTCCCATCCCCGACTTCGGCGGCAAAATCACTCTAGAAATAGTTAGAAGTCATTAGTGATTAGTGATTAGTCATATCATGTCCGGTCAATTACCATCACAAAAACAGTTGGTAGTGCGGACTTAAGTCCGCTCCATTGTGCCGACTTAAGTCCTCACGCGCGATCGAATCTAATTGCGGTTGGTAGTGCGGACTTAAGTCCGCTCCATTTTGCCGACTTAAATCCGCACGCGCGATCGAATCTAATTGCAGTTGGCAGTGCGGACACGATATCATTGATTATTAGTTATTGGTTATTAGTATAGCCTTTCTCAAAAAGATGAGGTATGACTGACAGCTTATATAACCAGTTCAACGTATAGGGCCCAAGCCCAACAACATCCGCGAATCTTTCTGATATCCGCTATATATCTTCTCAAATAATCAATAATCCGACTATTTTCAGCATTCATCGCCCTTTAATTGGAGTATTTATTTTGGCATCGATTCCAGTGTAATTGTGCTACAGTATCTTGTGGATTATGCTGCAAGCATTTTTCAAAACATCGGGAAGCAGCTTCCCATTCTTCTGTTGTGTAAAATACTAACCCTTGCTCAAACTCGGTTTTAGTAGCGAGTTTGTACTCTTGAATTTCCGGCGGATCCGCATCGAAGACTTCAAAGACGGATACCACTTTAGATTTGCCTTTAACTTGTACAAGATCGACTAAACGAATGCAATATTGATTAGCATCTTTTAACCCTAAAAATGTGCAATCGCTAATCAACAACGGCACGCCATACAGCTTAGTTAAAGTTTCTAGTCGGGAGGCTATATTGACAGCATCGCCGATTGTTGTCCCGTCCATACGAAATTTTCCGCCTACAGTTCCAAGCATTAACATTCCTGTATTGATGCCGATACCAATTTTAATGTGAGGGCGATCGCGTGCTTGTCGGGTTAGATTGTATTCGGCAAGTTTTTTGAGCATAGAAATTCCCGCCTTGACGGCAGAATCCGCATGATAAACACTACCAAATAATGCCATAAGCGCATCGCCAATATATTTGTCAATTAACCCATTATTCTCAATAACAGCGGGTTCCATTATAGAAAAATAGCTATTAATAAATTTAAAAATATCTTCTAAAGGCATGGTTTCTGAAATACTTGTAAACGATCGAATATCAGAAAACATAACTGACATCTCTTTTTTCACAGAATCACCAAGTTCAATATCGACAAGATTTTTTTTATTCAACAATTTAAGAAACTCATCCGGTACGAAGCGAGAACAAGCTGTGTTTAAAGCAATTAAATTTTGGTTTATTTTAATTAATTCTATATTTTGTTTAACTATATTTTTTGCTTGTATATAACTTTTTGTAGCTTCTGTTATCGTCAAAAATAAATCTTCAGCTTGCCAGGGCTTAGCTATATATCGATAGAGTTTTGCCGTATTAATGGCATTGGTGACTCCCTCGATACTCGCTTGCCCCGTCAGCATGATTGTAATTGTTGAAGGAGACTTATTGTGAATTTCTTTTAAGACTTCATCTCCTTTCATTATGGGCATCATGTAGTCGGCAATTACGACAGCAATTTCATGACCATCTTCTAATAAATCATCGACAATTTGCAGCGCTTCATACCCGTCATATGCTGTTTCTATTTCATATTGATTTTCTAGGGTTTCTGATAGTTCTTTTCTGAGGCTATCAAGAATCATTTGTTCATCATCGACACACAGAATGACTGGTTTTTTCATATTGCTCTAAAGTGGGATTAATTTATAATTTTTCAATTCCCGACTTGATGGAGTTAATCAGTTCTTGCTTTGTCCAAGGTTTGGGGATAAAATGATGAAGGTCTGCTTCTTTTTGGGCTCGTTCGATCGCTGCATCATCTGCCTGTCCAGTTAATAAAATTTTCACCGTTCCTGGAAACCTTTTCTGCACTTGAACGAGCAATTCATCGCCTTTCATTCCCGGCATTAACCAATCAGAAACAATAATTACGACTTGAGTTCCTTCTTCATAAAGTTCGTCTAAAACTTCTAGTGCTTCCTCTGCATTTTCGGCAGTTTCATATACATATTGGTCATCAAATTCTTCTTGAATTTGTCGCAGTACGCTGTTTAAAATAACAACTTCATCATCAACACACAAAATTGCAAGCTTAGGCATAATTATTTCTCCTGAAATTACAAACAATTTAACATCAAACTACTCTAGATACCTGCTGGTAATGTCACAATAAAAGTAGTTTTACCAGGCAGCGATATAAAATGAATTGTCCCTCCATGTTTTTCAATAATTTTTTTCACGATGTCCAGCCCTAAACCGCTGCCCTCCCCTGGAGGTTTAGTGGTAAAAAATGGCTGAAAGATTTTATCTTGAATCTCATCTGGTATACCACTGCCGCTATCAGTAATACTGACTTCGACGTTACCATTCGAGCGAGCGGCATCAACTCTGAGTATTCCCCGATAATTCATCGCTTGCAAAGCATTGTGAATTAAGTTTGTCCACACTTGATTGAGTTCATCAAAATAGCATTCGATCTGGGGCAAATATTCATAATTTTTGATTAACTCTACTCCATGTTTGATTTGATTTTGATAAAGTGTCAGAACTGCTTCTAATCCTTCGATAATATTGACTTTAATTTTTTGCTCGTTGAGATTTTGTCTGGCATAGGTTTTGAGTGCAAATACAACTTTTGCAGCCCTTTCAGAGGCAGTATTGATATCTCGAGTGCTTTCTTGCAATCGCACAAAAGAGCGGACTGTTTTGAGAAATATTTCGCTGCTGGGCTCTTGAAATAAATTGAACAGAGGCTCTATGTTTTCGTAAATTTTAAGATCGAGAAGCAGATTGGCAAGAGTATCGGCATTACCGAGATTTTGGGTTTCTAGTTGGGCGACGATTGCTTTTCTGAGTTGTCGTCTTTCCCTTCCAGAAATCAATGCAGGATTTACCATCGAGCGCGCTAATAATTCCTTAAATTGTAATTCTTTTTCGGGTGTCAACTGTCGAAACCATGTTGGTAATGCAGCCAAATTTTCCGAGAAGTAATCGCCAATATATTTAACAGAGGATTGAATCGCACCCAAAGGCGTATTGATTTCGTGGGCAACTCCCGCAATCAGTTGACCTAATGCTGCCATTTTTTCAGAATGAATCAATTCCTGCTGAGCTGATTCTAGCTGTTTTAAAGTATTGGCAAGTTCTTCGTTTTTTTGCTGTAGCTGTTGCGTTCTTTCGGAAACTTGAGATTCTAAATTACGATTGTAATTCTCTCTGAGTTTTTCGGCTTGTTTCCTTTCTGTAATATCGGAAAAAGTGGCAATCGCATAACAAATTTTTCCAGTTTCATCGCGAATTGGTGTCGAAGAAATCTCTAAAGGAATTATCCGTTTTTCTTGATGAATTTCTAGATCGTCAGTTCGCACTATTTCTCCTGACAAAGAACGCGCGATCGGCAAGTCTGGCGATCGGCACAAATCTTGGTACTCGCTTTGATACAAAGCATAAATATGGGGTAAATTTTCGATATTCGAGATTGTCCCTTCTGCGATTGCAAACAATTCCTTATATTTTTGATTGGCGTAGGTTAGTTGTCCCAGAGCGTTATGAACCGATACACCAATTGGCATAGCTTCTAAAAAATGTCTCAATCGCTGTTCATTTTCTATTAATCGTTTATTCTGTTCGGCTAGCTTTCTTTCCTGCACGTAACTTTTGATTGCTTCTTTTACTGTCAATTTTAAATCGACTTTGTGCCAAGGCTTGGAAATATATCGATAGAGTTTTGCGGAGTTAATCGCATTCACGATTCCTTCAACTGTTGCCTCGCCTGTCAACATAATTTTTAGAGTTTGTGGGAGTTTTTCGTGAACGTATCGCAGGACTTCATCTCCTTTGATATCTGGCATGATATAGTCAGATATCACCAGCGCAATTTCACTACCATCTTTGATTAACTCATCCACCAATTCTAATGCTTCCACACCTCCGAGTGCTGTTTCGATTTCGCATTCATTCTCTAAAGATTCTGATATTTCTCGGATGAGGCTATCCAGAACAAATTGCTCGTCATCAATACAAATCACAATAGGTTTACTCATTTTTTTTTTAACGCTCTATTGGTAGGATAACTGTAAATGTGGTTTGACCTGGACGAGATTGAAAAGTAATCTGTCCCCGATGTTTTTCAACGATTTTGCGAACGATATCCAGTCCCAATCCACTTCCTTCGCCTGGGGGTTTAGTGGTAAAGAAAGGTTGGAATATTTTTGAGTGGATTTCTGGGGGAATCCCCGTGCCACTGTCGGCAATGCTAATTTGGATATTTTCGTCATTGTGAATTGCGTTAACGGTGAGAGATCCTTTGTTATTCATCGCTTGTAGGGCGTTATGAATCAAATTCGTCCACACTTGGTTAAGTTCGTCAAAATAACACTGAATGGGTGGGATATGTTCGTAGTTTTTAGTTAATTCTATACCCTGTCTGATCTGACTTTGATAGAGGGTCAAAACTGCATCTATGCCGTCGAGGATGTTGGCTTCGATTGTTTCACCGCTAGAGTCGTGTCGGGCGTAGGTTTTGAGGGCAAACACGGCTTTGGCGGCACGATCGCTGGCGATGTTAATATCTCGGGTGCTAGCCTGCAAGCGTACAAAGGCCCGTACAGTTTTGAGGAATTGGTCGCTGTCGCTTTGTCGTAGAAGTGAGAATAAAGGTTCGAGGCGATCGTGAACTCCTAAGTCGAGGAGGATATTGGCTAATCCTTCTGATTTCTCAATGTTTTGGGCTGCGAGTTGGCTAGTAATTGTTTTTCTGAGTTGTCGGCGTTCGCGACCGGATACGATCGTGGTGTTGGCAATGGATCGTTGCAACAATTCCAAAAATTGTGTTTCTCGTTCTGGGGTAAGTTCGCGAAATAATGTGGGAAATTGGCTGAGGTTTTCGTTGAGAAAGTCGGTAATATAACTCACAGAAGAGCGAATTGCTCCTAACGGCGTGTTAATTTCGTGAGCAACTCCTGCTACGAGTTGACCTAATGCTGCCATTTTTTCCGATTGCACTAATTCATCTTGAGTCAGTTGGAGTTCGGTTAAGGTTTGGGATAGTTTGGCTGTGCGTTCGGCAACTTGTTCCTCTAATGTTCGATTGTAATCTTCGCGCAATTTTTCAGCTTGTTTGCGTTCGGTGATATCCTGGAAAGCTGCGATCGCATAACTTAGGTTTCCATCGGCATCGTAAATCGGCGTTCCTGCACTTTCAATGGGAATAATTTTGTCGGGATGATGAATTTCCATGTCCTCAGCGCGGACGCTTTTTCCTTGCAACGCATTTAACAGCGGATCTGATTCTTGAGGATAAATGCGATCGCTACCAGCTTGGTAAATTTTGTATTGAATCTGAATTTGTTCGGCAACGGATGCTACCACACCTTGACCGAGAAGATGCTGTCCAGTTTGATTGGTGTAGTACGGATTTCCGTGACTGTCGGTGACAAAAACACCAATGGGCATGGCATCGAGGAATTGCGATAGGCGGCCTTCGCTTTCAGATAATGCTGAATTTAAGGCTTTCATCTCGGCATTCTTCTGTTTGAGTGTTTCTTCATTTTGGCGCAATGCGGCGGTGGCGCGATCGATCGCCAATTGCAACCGTGCCGGTTCGCTAGCTAAAATGAAGACAGCGATGCTTCCCACAAGTGCGATCGCCATACCTCCTCCCCTCAACCAAATAGTAACTGGTGAATGGTCATCCCATCCAGTTTTAGGAACGGCTGCTAACTGCCAAGAACCGTTCGGTAACGTGACGGAAAGAAAAACGGGTTTTTCCTGAAAAATTGCCCCATTCCCGAAAAAAACCTCACCTTTTTCCCCCAATCCATCTTTGCCACGCAGTACATATTTTAAGTTAGAGGATTCTTGTAACAATCCGGCTTCTTCATAGATAGTTTCGGGATTGACCAAAATACTCGCGAGTCCCCAATATTCAGATTTTCCCTCTATTGATTTGACAAAAATAGGCGATCGGTTAATAAATGCAATACCGCCTTGTACGAGTTTAACCGGGCCGGCAACAACCGATTTTTTGGAGGCAATAGTTCGATCGACAGCTTCTTTTTGGGTCGGCGTTGCTGCTAAGTTCAACCCAAAAGCTTTTTCGTTGCCTTCAACGGGATAAATATGACTGATCGCCGATTTTTTGGCTAGGTTCATACTCCGAATCCCTCGATACCTCTCCAACAGAGGAGAACCAATAGCTGTAAATTCATCTTGGGTGAGTTCGGGACGGGTTGAAGCATGAATGACTAAAGCTTCTACGAGAAGCAGTCTGGTGTTAATTGCCGCTTCCAAACGGGCTCGCACGGTACTCAGTTGATTGAGAGTATCTGCCTGTTGTTGTTCCTGAAATCGTTGAGTTTCGGAGCGATCGAGAATCATGGTAGCCACCAGAATTGATAAGGCTGCGCTCGCAGCAGTTACAAAGGCTTTACCAGTATGTTTTTGAATTTTTCTCATACTAGATTGTCCGATAGGACTCAATATAAGTTAAAAAATGGTACGATAGCCCCAATGAATTCGGTAGGTTACAATCGGGAATTGCTAATTTTTAAGATACCCGAACCTAAGTAACACAAAAACTCCTTACAAGTAGCAAAGTTTCCAAAATTCAGCTCGCTAGTGCACCGTTTCCCGATCGCGATATTTAAAATAAGCTACAATTATGAGCAATAGTCCGGACAGTTTTTAGTTGTAGTCTGAAACCCTTGATTTTCCGTCGGCAACTCGATTACCGACTTCCCTTGAAACTTTGATGCTCTTCTTGGCGATCGAATACTGTCCGAAGCAGTGCATCTGGTTTTTCAAGAGGGCGAAGTATGACCGCATATAAGTTATTAGTTATCATCTCATATTGATTTCGGTGATGCTTCGCCCCTACAAACATATTTGCCTTGCGCCAGATGCACCCGTCCGAAGTATTGGTTAGAAAAATTATCTGTATTGCTGTATTCTACAGCGACTTTATTGAGAATTAGCAGCGATTAGGATTTTGACCAACTGCTGTGGGAGCTTTGGTTTGAAGTTGTTTGAAGTGGTATTACACGATACTTTTCAGACATTTTATAGTTTTGCGACATCTGAAAAAAATTCAAGCTTATCTCTATTAGCCGATCGCCCTTGATAGTCTTTTGCTTCTAATTTATTGGGTTGAGGGTTGGGGATATTGCAGATCAAACACCGAAATTCCCCAATTTGGTCAACCCTCCACCTTAATTTTGACAGCTTAATGACTGCCGATTACCATTTCAGCAAATTAAACTCTTCCATGTCTACGGTATTGCGGTTGCGGTAAATCGCCAAGACGATCGCCAAACCAACAGCAGCCTCAGCAGCCGCAACGGTGACTACAAAAACAGTAAATACTTGACCTTTAATCTGTACGGGGTCAAGATAGTTAGAAAAACCCATCAGATTGAGATTGACTGCATTCAGCATCAACTCGATCGACATCAACACGCGCACGGCATTTCGGCTGGTAATTAAACCGTAAATGCCAATGCAGAAAAGTGCAGCAGCTAATAGCAGGAAATACTGGAGTTGCAGTTGCATAATTTTTGGGAATTGCTCTCAGTCTAAATTACTACAAAACAGGCAGATACAGAGGCTGCGAACAGAAACCAGGTTTCTCGCCTGACGAACACATAGGTGGGCAGTGCACACCCTACAATTACTTTGTTTCCGGTGAAGAAACATCACCGGCTGAAACTAATTCGCGGGGGCGTTCCGGCAAACTAAAAGCTGGTGTATCTGATTGCTTCATGGACAATTCATCCGGGAAGAAATCGCGGCGCGCCAAGACAATTGCTCCTACCATTGCCATCAACAAAAATACCGATGCTAACTCGAAAGGTAGCAAATAGTCGGTGAAGAAGTGTTTGGCGATCGTCACGATCGAACTTTCGGCGGGTGCTCCCGTCGTTGTCACAATTGCCCAAGGAGTAGAGACTACCATCGTGCCCAAAAGTGCAAACAAACCAGCACAAACGACTGCGGTTGCGACTTGACGCACCCAAGCGTTAGGAATTGTGCGGAACTCTTCTCGTTTGTTTACCAACATGATGGCAAACAAAATTAAGACGTTAACAGCGCCAACATAAATTAAGATTTGCGCTGCTGCTACAAAGTCAGCATTCAACAATAGGTACAAGCCGGCAATGCTGGTAAATACGCCACACAGCAGAAATGCTGAGTAAACGATGTTGGAAAAAAGCACTACTCCTAATGCTCCTCCAATCATCATTAAGGCGAGTATGCCAAATGAAACAATTTGAACCCCTTCGGCTAGATTCACAATATTTAATCCTTTGTTAATTGGGCAAACAGGGCATTGGGCAAACAGGGCATTGGGCATTGGGGATGTGTTATTTGTTATTTGTTGTTTGTTATTTGTTGTTTGTTATTTATTATTTGAAAAATCACTAACAAGTAACCACTAACAAGTAACCACTAACAAGTAACCACTAACAAGTAACCATGCCCCATACCCGATGCCCCATTCCCATTACTTACTTTCCTGAATTTCCTCTGGGCGGAGGCCTGCACGGCGATCGGTGTAGGAAACTTCATGAGGATCCATCACACCTTTCGGCAAATAAGCGAATTCGCGCAGCGGTGTTACCATCGGGTCATCTGAAACCTTGTAGGGCAAACGTCCGAGGGCCACGTTGTCATAATTCAATTCATGACGTTCGTAGGCGGCTAACTCGTACTCTTCTGTCATCGACAAACAATTAGTCGGGCAATATTCTACGCAGTTACCGCAGAAGATACACACACCGAAATCGATACTGTAGTGCTTGAGTTGTTTCTTCTTAGTTTCTTTGTTAAATTCCCAATCGACTACAGGTAAGTTGATCGGACATACCCGAACGCAGACTTCGCAGGAGATGCACTTGTCAAATTCAAAGTGAATTCTGCCCCGAAAACGCTCGGAAGGAATCAGTTTTTCGTAAGGATACTGCACCGTCACCGGGCGGCGTCTCATGTGATCGAAGGTCACGCCTAGCCCTTGCCCGATAAACTTAGCAGCTTGAACAGTCTCTTTGGCGTATTCGCCTACTTGATTGAGGAATTTTAGCATCGTGTTCTCTCTCTGTACTTGAGTTTTTGGTAATTGCTAACTAATAATAGGTAATTGGTTAACAGGTATTTTTTCTGTTGCCCTTTACCTATTATGAATTAACCGCCAAAAGCAAAGGGAAAGGCAAGTTTCAAAGCTGCGGTCAATAGCAAGTTAACTAGAGCAACCGGAAGCAAAAACTTCCATCCCAAATCTAGCAATTGGTCAATCCGAACTCGTGGCAGAGTCCAACGGAGCAGAACTGCCAAGAACAGGAAAAAGTAGGCTTTCAACAAGGTCATTGTAATGCCCAGCGTGCCAGTAATTACCTGCAACCAAGGAGTTGTTTCGCTCAATCCCAGGGCATTTGTGATAACTCCGACGGGAATCGGGCATTCCCAACCACCGAGGTACAAAACGGCTACTAGCAGGCAAGAAAGGACGAGGTTAACGTAGGAAGCGATGTAGTATAAGGCAAATTTCATGCCTGTATACTCAGTCTGATATCCTGCTACCAATTCTTCTTCTGCTTCGGGTAAGTCAAAGGGTAAACGTTCGCATTCGGCTAGTGCTGCAATCCAGAAAATCAGAAAACCTGCGGGTTGGCGCCAGACGTTCCAGCCGATGATGCCGTAGCCGGCTTGTTGGTGTACGATGTCGATCGTACTTAAGCTGTTGGACATCATCACAACTGCCAATACTGCCAAAGCTAGCGGAATTTCGTAGCTGAGGGATTGAGCAGCGGCTCTGAGTCCGCCGAGGAGGGCGTATTTGTTGTTAGAAGCATAGCCCGACATCAGCAAGCCGATCGGCTGAATGCTAGAGAGAGCAATCCACAGAAATATCGCTGTCCCCATATCGGCGATGAGCATATGCTCTCCGAAGGGTACGATCAAGTAGGACAGAAACACTGGAATCACGACAATTACCGGGCCGAGCGTGAACAGCAGCGCGTCAGCTTTTGCCGGTACAATGTCTTCTTTGAATACCAACTTCATGCCGTCAGCAACGGGTGCTAGGACTCCCAGGGGGCCGAGAAATTCCGGGCCAATCCGCTGTTGAGCGGCGGCGGAGATTTTCCGCTCTAGCCAGACGCTAGTCAGTACCCCGAATACAGCACCGACAACCATCAGCACCATCGGCAGTGGCAGCCAAAGCACGTGGGCGATGTCGGCAGGTAAGCCCAAATTCATTAGGGCTTCTACAAAACTTCCTTGTAAGTCAATTCCTGGGTTCATGTTTCCAGCTTTTGAGCGATCGCCATATAATTTTTCACCCGTCCTTCGTAGGAGTAGGCTTAGAGAGCGGGGACTTTGTAAAGATTTTTAATGCTTTACCGCCTATAAGTATATCGCCCGACTGCCTCGAAGAACGCACGGATGGGTGAAGTTCTAATTATCTGATCCCCTAAGCTGGCTAATGGGTTGGTAACTTATGGTTGAGTGTTAGCTAATTACTGTTGACTGTTTGTAGGGAAAGACCAAAGAAACCGGGTTTTTATGGGTTTCTGCGAGTTGTAACGAAGTTTTTTCGCAAAAACCCGGTTTCTGAGTACCCGCGTGTAATACCATTTTTCTAAAATCGTGCAACACTCTTCGACCCCCCCTAGCCCCCCCGCTGCATTGCGGGGGGGACAAGAATACTGTTGCATTCTTTTTTTAAATTGGTATAAGTTCGATGAACGAGATATAGCAACCGCCACATCGGGCGCGGACAGAAATAAACTCATGAATAAGGCCGACGAACCCTCGAAAAACGGTTTGATTCGCTTGCTATAACTGTCAACTGTCAACTGTCAACTGTCAACTGCTATATAGCCCAAACAAAAAGGGCAGAGAATTAATTCTCTGCCCTTTTTATGCTTTAAGGTAACTTTCAAATGGCTTAAACCATTGATTTTACGCTACCTTTTTTATGGAACTGGGCAGAATCGAACTGCCGTCCAAAGCGGGTATTTACCTTCCGATCGTTCACAGGTTTATCCCCTCTGATCCTCGGGGCGGGAACCATCTTTATCCCAAATGGGGGGATTTTCTAGTGATTTCTTTCCCGGCTAACCGACTAGAAACGTTTAGCTAGGGCATCCGTTGGGGGTTGTTATGCTGCCTTTAACGGAGTTAAGCGGCATACACTCTGAACCAAGCTAGAGAAGTTTTTAGGCTACAGCTACGGCTTTGCGAGCGAAAGGAACGATGTTGTTCGCATTTACTATTTTTTTTGAGCCGATATTAACGAGAGTAGACTCCCTCTCGACCTGCATCACGGAGCAGCTTTCGCCACCCTGTCGAAACCATTACAGCCCCTCGTGTTCTCTAATCATAGCTAATATTTTGTATAACGTCAATCGATTTTGGATTTTAGATTTTAGATTTTGGATTTTAGATTGTGGATTGAGGCTTTTTTTACCAATAGTCGAGGACGCACTACCAACAAAGAAACCGGGTTTTTTACAAAGAATGAGCATTTTGGGCAAATATTTTCGTTAAAAAACCCGGTTTCTCTATACCCGTGGAAGATTTCTAATGCAGAGTTTTGTCCCAGACGCCGATGTAAATTCGATCGCGCTCATTGCGTTCGATCGTCCCTTTCAGCGAACCTTTCTGAAAATTAAACCGATTGGTGCGGCGTTGCTGCACGTCCCGGAACCCTTGCAAAATCTCCTTATCTGCGCCGCCCACCATGCCGTTTAAGGCGGTTCGGACTACCAAATCGTCCACCGACTGGGCAAAAGAGCCCTCTGTTTGCACGAGTTGTTCGGAATTGCGATCGTAAATATAGCCCAGAGTAACCCGGTTCGGCAGCAATTCATAAAGTGCGGTGCGAGTATTCGGCCAATAGCCGCGGGATTGAGAGTCTGTGGGATCTCCCAGTGCACTTACAATCTGACTTTCCGGCGTACCAACGGCAAACCCTGGGATGGTGGGAGTCTTCTGATTGCTGGTTGCCGGTGGTTCGCTGGGTGCGGATCCGGGCGGCAATTGCTTGTCAACCAGTTTTTCCGTAGTCTCTTGTAGGGGCGGTGCCCCCGTGCCCGCCCCCGCTGGTGGAGTTGGCGCGGGAGTTGGAGTTAGAGTTCGAGTTGGCGCGGGAGTTGGAGTTAGAGTTGGCGTGGGAGTGGGAGTTGGAGTTGGCGCTGGAGTTGGAGTTTCAGCAGCAGGCGGCGGAGTTTCTTGGCGAGGGGGAATTGGTGCGGGTGTGGGAGTGGGAATTGGTTCGGGGCTGGAAGTGCGATCGTCTGGATCTGCGGGGGTGGAAGTGCGATCGTCCTTCGCTATTGGTGCCGGTTCCGAAGATTGTCCGTTGAATAAAATCCTCGCAATCCCCACCAAACCACCGAATATAAGTGCGATCGTCACAAACCCCAAAATCAACCAAACCTTGCGGTTGCCGAACCCATTCGCCACCACAGCAGGCGCTGTTTTGAGAGTTGCAGGGGACTGAGGGCCGTGTCCCGGCATCACAGCCAGCGTCGGCCCGGTATCCGGCGAGTGCCCGTGCAGCAGCGACAGCCACTCATCCACCGTAGCAGGGCGATTTTGAGCCTCTACCGTCATCCCTCGCATCACCGCTTGACTCACAGTCACACTTAAGTCAGGGCGCAAGTCGCGGGGTGAAGGCATCGGCTGACTGGTTCGCAAAATGGCAGCCACGGGTACCCTGGCTGTGAGCAAAGTGTAAAGCGTCGCCGCTAGCCCGTAAACATCCGTGGCTGGGGTATATTTTCCTTGGGCGAAATACTGTTCTGGTGGTGCGTAACCGTCGGACACCATATTAGTGTGACTTTGGGTTGCGCCTGCTGTAAACTCGCGGGCAATGCCAAAATCGATCAGCACGACTTCTTGAGTACCTTGGCGCAGCAGGATGTTTTGCGGTTTGATATCTCGGTGCAGCAAACCCTTTTGATGAACTGCTTTCAAAGCAGCCCCAATTTGAGTGATGTAGAGAATTGCGAGATTTTCTGGGAGGGGATTGTTTGTACCGACTACATCGCCCAAATTCTGACCGGCTATGTAGTCCATTACCATGTATGGCTGTCCGTCTTCAATGAAGAAGTCGCTGACGCGGACTATATTCGGATGGACGCAGGAAGCCAACCGCCTTGCTTCGTCTTGAAACTTGCGATCGAACTCAGCAAAGTTGGGATCCCGCCGCAGAGATTCGTTGAGGGTTTTAATAACAACAGGCTGTCCTAAATAGCGGTGAGTTGCCTTGAAGGTAATTCCAAAGCCACCGCGTCCCAATTCTTGTTCGAGGGTGTACTTTCCACCCTGTAAAGTTTTGCCGATGAGCGCATCCATAGGTTCGGGCGATCGCACTTCAAATAATATGGCTGATTATGGCACATATGGTTTGCTCAGTTACCAGTCTAAATGGCGATCGCACTCCTCAATTGACGTTGCCATTCCTTCCCGAATCGATTCCCGCATCCCCGGCACTGAGAGAAGATCCAATGTTTCTTGTACAGATGCGGATTCAGCTTCAGACAATAATACTGTATTGCTAGTGTGTTCAAGGGCGATCGGTTGATGCGACTCACTTACCGAATCGATTGACTGTTGCAATTCCGGTTGAGATTCATTAATAGGTATCATAAGTTTACAAAGAATTATAAAGGTATACCTTTTCGGGTAGGATTTGTAAACCATTTCTTGATTTCACCAATAAATGACCATACATCATCGTTTGATGGCTTTAAATAATCGAGTGATTCGGGATCTTCTCCCATCTTTTCAAAGACAGCGATTAACCAAGATGGCCCATGCCCAGTTGCGCCCAGATTAGGAAGCCAAGATTCTAACTCTCCTTTTCTGACAACAAAAATTCCATACTCAGCAAGTTTATCAAATAGATTATTGACTGCTTCTCGATCTCGATCGCAGAGAATATCTACACCGCCAACACGCTTCATGTCTTTACCTGAAGCATCAAATTTTCTTTTGACATCATTCCGCAAGTTAGCCAAGGATTGATGCTCCAATTCTGGCACAAAACTACTTTCTAAAAAACCACTCCAAACTTGCCCGCCTTCCTTTATAACGTCGATATCAACTATCCCAACTGCTGGTATGCCAAGTTCCCTTAATGGTTTAATTATTGTTTTAACTGTTTGCTTATTTTGAGCATTAATAAATAAACAATTGGCAATACCAAATTCTGGCTGATATCGCAGTAGACGTTCATTAATTTCTTGATAAAAAGCACGATCGGCATCGGACTCTGTAACTACAACAAATTCGTAAAATAATCCGCTAATCACTCCTGTTGAACGTAATAGAGGATTTCTCATCAGTCGCAAAATGTCTTTGTTGGCAAGAACCCTTGCAGTAGGGATTCCTTCACGGTAAGTCAATCTAACAATATTAACTGACGCACCTGACTGTATACAGCCCATGACAAAGTTTGGGCTATGTGTCGATACAAAAATTCGTTTCTCAGATTCGGAGCTAGTAAGAGCAATCTCCTTTCCTAAATTAAATGCCAAAGAAGGGTGCAAAAATGCTTCAGGTTCGTCAATTAAAAGAACAGCAGGATCGCCAGCGATAATTTCTGTGATTATTCCCGTAAAAGCTTTTACACCATCACTGGCTTGTTCAATAAGAGTTGCACTCGAATGAAACTGCACAGCATCAGGATCAAGACTATATTCTTGGTTGGTGTTTGGAGGAAGAGATGATAAACGGAGTCTCAACTGTCCTCCTAAATTAGTTGGATCTATAACAAAGTGCGATCCAAACGCATCATAAATAATCCGTCTGACTTTTTTTCTCTTATCCTCGTCTCGAAATAAAACCATAAAACTATTATTAGAAGTAGGTTGTTGAAGATCACAACCAGGCTGTTGATTGACCAAATTAATCCGGTTTTTGCCATCTAAAATTAAGGTCTTAAATGCAAGGTAGTATAAACAAAAAAGGTAAAGTTGACTATTGGGATCTTGAAATACATTAATAAGTGTATTCTCATCTATTTGATTTTTTATGAGTCCCATGTTAACAACAACAATATTCTCTGGTATAGACTCTTCATTATGGCGAGAATTGAGAGTAATTTCTTTTACTTTTGCTTTTGCTAAATCGAATGTAAGTGAATCAAATTCTATTTCACTTAAAATGAGATCCATTGAGTTGATCTGACCGGTTGTACATCGGTAATGAATTTCAGATAAAATTTTACTTTTTCCAGAGTTGTTGGGGCCTACAAATACAGTTACAGGCGTAGTATCTATTTCTGCGGGGGGTTGGTTTGGTGCTTTGCCAAATTTTAGTTTAATAGTCTTGATCATTATATTTTTATCTGCTTTAGTCGTTTCAAAAAGATTACTAAGTTAAGTTTGACACCGATCGCCATCTTGAGCAACCATCATTGCATTAATGTGGGTAAAGATTCGATCTAATTCCCCAATGGCATTGAGTTCCGCTGCCTCTTCTGCCATTAGTTGGTCTGCTTTCTTCTTTTCTAGCAATAGTTCCATTCGCTGTTGGAGTGGTTCACTAAATTTGAACAACTTCCAGCGATCAACTTTTTCAATACAAATCTCATGGATGAATGAAGATGGTTTGTTAAGAATTGAAACCATATTGCCCCCGAGTTTTAGGTTTTAGATAGTGAGTATATTATAGCTTTTATTCAAGGGGTTGTTGTTATACTTACACTACTACAACTGCCCCAGGAACTTATCGTACTCTGCGTGTGAACCAACCCAAAACCAGATTACAGTGTCTCCCTCCAACTGACCAACTGCTCGATAGTTTTTGCCAATTCGGGCAGAGTAGATTGGTAACTCTGGATGCACCTTTTTGAAACGCAAGCTGGGATGACTTGGGTTTTCCTTGAACTGGCGATACGCCCCACGCGTCTGTTCTTTAACTTGTTCGGGTAAATCAGCAAATAATTTACGGAATTCGATTGTCGTCCGTGACTTCACAATGTTTCTGGATCTAGTTCTTGAGTTGTACCTGCATGATACTCAGCCATTGCTGTCGCTGCAAGTTTAGCAAGAGCATCTGGGGAACGAGAGAATGCTCGATCCCAGCGCAAATCGTCTTCCAGTTCTTCCAAAATCATTGAAGCGAGAGCATCTTGCTCGCTTGCAGGCAATGTTTTCAACTTGGCGATCGCACGTTCAAGTAACTCAGTCATGGCTATCACACTCTTACAATTAAAATGGCATCCTATCTATTATCGCTGTTGACTATATTGTACTGCAATTTCAACGTCACACCTTGTCTGACGATCGATCGCCAAAACCGCAGTACAATACACTAATTCAAAAACGCCTTTCTCTGAACCCTTGCCAGTTGGTACGCGCCGCGACTGTCCAACAACTGATATTGATTTGGCTGCAATCCGAATTCCACAAACTTGTGGGGATATCCCAGCACTAGAATCGTCGGAGAAGTGTGGTTTTTGGAGTCCTCGATGTAGTCTTTCGCGCCCCTGGGAAGTCGGTAGAAAGTCACCTGTTCTTCGGTATAAAAAACTAGACTCGGTTTCCAGAAACCAATCATCATCAACTCTTCTCCCGGCTGTTTTTGTTGGACAACAACCTTCGCTAATTCTCTCAGAGGTAACTGGCGGTTGAGATCGACCAAATTGTAGGCGGGAGTCAAACCAAAGATGATAAATGCGACTAATCCGATGAAGTTAGCTACCAAAATCCAGCGCTGTTGACGTTTCCAGAGTAAAAGCGCGATCGCCCCTGCGGTAATTATCCAAATCGTACCGCCGACATTCAGCAATCCCGACTGCTGAATTGCTTGGGGAAAATTGGGCATCGCCGGATCGTCTCCCAGCCAGTTGTAGCAGTAGAAAGTTGCTCCCGCTAGAATCAATAAAAATACGACGTTAACAATGAATGTAACTAACAGCGATCGCGGCAGAGAATTCGGCTTGTTTTCCGATCGCCCGGGCCTGACTTCTGATGCTTTCCCTGCTACAATATCGTCCCACAGCAGGGTTACCAAAATCGCCGCCGCTGGCAGTAAAGGCAATACATAACTCGGCAATTTTGTCACGGCGATCGTGAAAAAGCCAAAGATGCAGCCGAACCAAAATAGGGCAAATAAACTTAATTGTGCCGATCGCGCTTGACGGCGCCAATAACTGCGCTGCCAAAAACGGGTACGCGCGATCGCCACCGGCAAATAAATTGACCAAGGCGCAAAACCGAGGAGGACTACAAAAAAGTAAAAATACCAAGGCGCCGAGTGCTTGTTGACTACTCCAGTAAAACGCTGGAAATTGTGATAGCCGAAAAAACTCTCAATATAAGTTTCACCGTTATCTAATATCACCAGAATGTACCAAGGCAGGGCGATCGCCAAAATAATCAGGATTCCCGACAGCGGACGCATTTCGCGCCAAAGTTGTCGAAAATTTCCCAAATACAGCGCGAAGCTACCAATAATCATCGCTGGTACGACAATTCCCACAGGCCCCTTAGCCAGAATTGCTAAGGCAATTAGTACGTAACAAGTCACATACCATTTATTGGGAAATCGCCCAGCAGAAATGGTGGAAAGTTCTGCTTTTTCTCTCTTTTCTTCTAGCGTGTAACCGAGAAAAAATGCCAGAAGTGCCGAACACATACAGGCAACTAATAGCATATCCGAAACGCCAGTCCGCCCCCAGGCAATAGTTTGGGGATTTAAAGCTATTAATGCCGCACCAATCCAAGGAGTAGAAAGAAACAGCGGGAGATGACGAGAGGGGGAGAGAGGGAGAGAGGGAGAGGGGGAAAATATTCTCTCAGACTTCTCCCTTGTATCTGTTAAATCCGTTACATCCGCTAGAGAATCCGTTGCCGAACTTCCTTCTTCCTTCGATCGCGATAGAGTGTAGAATCCGAGGCAAGTCAGGCCGATCGCGCACAAAGCCGACGGAAGTCGCACAGCCCACTCGTTAACGCCCAGAGTGCGGTAAGCCACCGCCATCAGCCAGTAAATCAACGGTGGCTTGTCAAACCTGGTTTCGCCGTTGAAATAAGGAGTGATCCAATCTCCTGTCACCGTCATTTGACGGGCGGCTTCAGCAAACAGCGGTTCGGTTTCGTCAACTAAGCCGATGTTGCCTAAATTCCACAAGAAAGCTACCCAGGCGATCGCGCACAGCCACAACACCGATAGCAACAAAGGTACCATCGGCCGATGCCTGTAATATTCTGACAAATTTTTAATAACTTCCTTCACGGAAACTTCCTGCGATTTTAGATTGAAAATTTTAACTCGCATAGAGAGTCTACCGAAAGATTCGCGCGATCGAAACTGGAAATTCGATCGCACCCCCTTCAACTCACATCTTGCACCGTTCTCAACAATAGCCTAGCAACCCGGTTTCTCAACCAAAATATCCGGGCCACCTCAGTAAGATCCACTTAATCAAATGTCACATATCGATCGATCCAGCTTGCTATCTATGCCTTCTTCCTTCTTCCGACTTCGATCGGACTGACATCCGTTACATCCGTTA
This sequence comes from Microcoleus sp. CAWBG58, assembly GCF_020883045.1. Classification (NCBI taxonomy): domain Bacteria; kingdom Bacillati; phylum Cyanobacteriota; class Cyanophyceae; order Oscillatoriales; family Microcoleaceae; genus Microcoleus; species Microcoleus sp. CAWBG58. The sequence goes on from NZ_JAHRFA010000010.1 coordinate 129,351, forward strand.
CAGAATCCGTTGCCGAACTTCTTCCTTCAAGGCTGCAAATTTAATTGCCATTCTTCGGCTTTGGGATTCCAAGCGGGCGAGGCTGTCTCCCCGGCGACGTAAGGCCCCCAGTAGCGGCGGGAACCATCCTGAGCAAAAACCACCAGAATGTCTCCCTGTTTGACTTTTAACTTGCCCTCCGGCAGCGATAGCATCAGTCCCTTGCCGCCACCTTCCCCCGGCGCAAAATCCCAGTGGGCCGGTTTTCCGTAGGATTTCTCGGTTTGCCGTTTCGACAGCAAGGCCACTCGCACTGGGTGTTCGCTGCGGTTGCTGACTCGCAAACTGCCGGCAGCTTTGCCATTGACAGGGATTGAGGAATTGCTTTCTTCCTCTGCTTCTGGGGGTAAGTCGGGTTTGGGCTTGCTAGCGGTGTCTGCCGAAGCTGTTGCGACTGTCGAAACCGGAGGTGTTGGAGGGAGTGCGGTGGCTGCTGAGGGCAAATCACTCGATCGATTTGCACCGTTGGAGATGGTGATTTCAAAACGTCCGAGAAACATTCCTGTAATTAGGACGATCGCCATTCCAATTAATATCTGGTAATTTTGAAGTTTCATAAATTTTATGCTTAAAGGATAGACTGCACCCCTGCTATTAGTCCTACCTATGTTGAATGTAGAATCCGGGGCTACTGTGCCACAAGATACAGCTACACTTAATTACTTGACGGTTCGGGCTATAAAGCTCGCGATCGCTCAATACCATTTTAGATGTTAAATTTGAGACTTGACATTGCCGGATACCGATCCGGTAAGGATTTGGGGTTGTTGGCGATCGGCATTTTTTAACCCCGCTCAAAAACAGCTACAAACCCCGATACTCAAGAGTATCTAGCCAAAAACTTGAGACTCCTGGTCAATCTCCCAGCAGATTCAATACGACAGTAAATCTAAAATCTAAAATTCTTCAATCTAAAATCTAAAATCTACTGACTCATCCGCATAACTTTTAACTTTTATGCAGAATACCCGAATTAACAGATTGATTGATGTTCTGGGCGAGCAATTTGCAGGCTGGGCTAGCAATCCTTGGCGGCGGATTTCGCTGCTGGTAATTAGCCTGCTGTTCGGCAATTTTTTGGGAACTGCTCTTTCGACGATCGCCGGACAAGCCGCTAATTGGGATATTATCGTAGCCGGGATGTTGGTGTTGTTGACCGAGTTGGCGAACCGACTGGTTTACAGCAGCAGGCGGCTGGTGGCTGGTGCTTTGTGGGTGGAAATGCTCAATACTCTAAAAATTGGCGTGACTTACAATTTATTTGTAGAAGCTTTCAAACTTGGCTCTTAAATTATTAAATCATATGGTGTCCGCTCGATTAATCGCAGTAAAATTCGTTTGTAGTGCGGACTTCAGTCCGCTCTCACTCTGCGGACTGAAGTCCGCACTACAAACTATTTTTGTTATGGTAATCGACTCGACATAATATCATCCAATCCTAAAATCTAAAATGGTTGGCTCGCCTGTAAATCCTGTTGAAATTTTACACCGCTGGCGATCGGGCGATCGCCCGATCGCTCCCGATTTCGATCGCCTCGCCTGTTGGGAACTTGCCGACGGTGTGCGATCGCGCGCTTTTAACATTACTCCTGACAACGCAGCCCATGTTGTCCGCCACAAAACCGATTTATTCCTGTCTGTACTCGATCGACTGCATACTTTCCCCGTCAAGTCAAGTGTTTTTCTCGAAAGTTTGTGGAATCTGTGGCTGCCGCTGGCGATACAATTATCGACTGAAAAACAAAGTTTAAACCAAACTTTAATTCAAGGAATTTTAGGAGTCCAAGGAACGGGAAAAACTACTTTATGCCAAGTTTTGAGGCTGATACTCGAAAAATTGGGACATTCTACAGTCAGCCTTTCTTTAGACGATCTTTACAAGACTTATGCCGATCGCCAAAATCTCCAACAAGCCGATCCGCGTTTGATTTGGCGCGGCCCCCCCGGCACTCACGATATTGACTTGGGAATCTCCGTTTTAGACAAGTTGCGCGCTTCTGGCACGGGCGAATTAGCAGCATTTGACAGTCAAAAAATAGAAATTCCCCGGTTTGAAAAATCAGCCTGGGGAGGTGCGGGCGATCGCAGTCAATCCGAACTTATTTCCGGTGCGGATATTGTACTGTTTGAAGGTTGGTTTGTCGGTGTAAACCCAGTCGCCGATCGCAGATTGAACGAGTTTTTGGCGGCGGCGCCGTTTCCGATTTCGACAGAGGGCGACTGTCAGTTTGCGCGCGATATGAATGCGAAGCTGCACGACTATTTGCCACTGTGGAACCGATTAGATCGGTTGATGGTTTTGTATCCCCGAGATTACCGCCTTTCTCAAGTGTGGCGCAATCAGGCGGAACGGCAAATGATGGCTGCGGGGAAGTCGGGAATGTCTGAGTCGGAAATTAATCGGTTTGTGGAATATTTCTGGAAAGCGCTGCATCCTGAGTTATATATTCAGTCGATGCTTGAGGGTGATGGCGTGGATTTGGTGGTGGAAATTTTGCCCGATCGCGCGATCGGCAAGATTTGTCGTGCGATCGACTTGATACATTAGCAATATCAATTTTAAACGAATTAGGTACGTAGTTGCGCTTCAGCGCTCTTTCCTGATATTAGGAAAGAGCGCTGAAGCGCAACTACATACCTTAGAGGGTTAAATTTAAGTCTCGATTCTAAATTAACTGCCGGGAGTACCGAGTTCGATCGCCTTTTGCACCAAATCGTCGGTAACATTGCCCGGTGCACCTGTGGGGTAGCGAGCAGCAAGCAAAATAACTCAACATTTGTGGTAAAACCTTTACAAATCTCTTGATGGTATGCTATGTTTATACTATTGGGGTCAAATTTATGTTGAGGCAAAAAGTTGTTCGTGTTACA